>JAZQHX010000254.1:0-17425 GCA_045540835.1 Acutalibacteraceae bacterium
CGATAACCGAATGGCGCAAATGTACACAGATAAGTTAGATGGTGTCATATCGTTAGAAGAGTTTACTAAATACCGAGAAAGCTATCAAAAAGAATCCCTTGATACAGAAAAACGCATCGAAATTTTGAAATCAAAGCTTGCAACACTTACGGGCGGCGAAACAAAAATGGATACTACTCAGGTACTTGAAAAGTACCGAAAAATTGACACCCTAACATTTGAAATCGCCGATGAATTTATAAGCAAAATCTTCATCGGAAAGCTTAAAAAAAGTGCTAAGAGAGAAATTAAAATAGAGTGGAAAATATAAAATTACCACAGACCAAATACCGTTTTTTCGTCGACAGGTGCGTCGAAAAAACACCTTGTAAGCGAAATTTTGCATAAGGCAAAATTTCAAGAGTGCAGGGGTGGTATTGGCGGGGAAAGAGTGCAGTCAAAAGCCTTGCTTTTGCGAACGGCTTCCTCGTCCAAAAGCGTGTTTACACGCGTGAGTGTGTAGTATTAGCTAACTCACCACACGGTGGGTTTGATGGTGGGGCGGTTGCACTTGACGGGACGGTCGAAAAGGACATAAATCTTAAAATTTGTCTTACCTTGGCGGAATTCTTGCGTTTTAGCGGCTATGATGTTATTATGACAAGAAGTGGAGATAATTCGACCGACAATATTGACAGCGATAAGATTGCCTCTCGTAAAAAAAGCGACCTTAAAAATCGGCTGGAGCTTATGAACGAAAATCCCGATGCGGTATTTGTAAGTATTCATCTTAACAAGTTTACTACTTCAACTGCGAGCGGATCTCAGGTTTTTTACAGCGGGGCAAAAGAAGAATCGCAGGTATTGGGCGAAAAAATACAGTCGGCTATTGTAAAGCTTTTACAGCCTGAGAACATACGTGTCAACAAAAAGGCTACGACTTCCACCTATCTGTTATACAATGCTACTGTACCTGCGGTGCTGGTGGAGTGCGGTTTTTTAAGTAATGCGAATGATTTGCAGAAATTAAAGGATGAAGCTTACCAAAGAGAAATGGCGTTCAGCATTTTTTGCGGAATAACCCAATATTTTACAGAAAACAATATCGTATAAGCAATAAAAAGGAGTTAAAAATGGCGCTTAAAGCAAAAACAGTTTATATTTGTAATCAGTGCGGATATGAGACAGCAAAGTGGGTGGGCAAGTGCCCGTCCTGCAATGCCTGGAATACTATGGAGGAGGACATTGTTGTTCCTCAAAAAAGTACGGCTACACCTGCGAGGGTATCTAAAGCGGCGGCTTTACCGCTGTCGCAGATAAGCTATACCGACGAAGCACGTATAGTCACAAAAATTTGTGAGCTTGACAGAGTATTAGGCGGCGGTATTGTTAAAGGCTCGGTAATACTATTAAGCGGTGATCCCGGTATAGGTAAATCGACAATTCTTTTGCAGGTTTGTAATGCTTTGCAGGAAAATTTAAAAATCCTTTATGTATCGGGCGAGGAATCTGCCTTGCAGATTAAAATGCGTGCAAACAGAATAGGCGTAGAAAGCGACAATGTATCCATAATGACCGAAACCGATGTTTTATCGGTTTGTGAGTATATAAAAAGCACCAAACCCGATATTGTTATGATAGATTCCATTCAGACTATGTCACTTGAGGGGCTGTCCTCGTCACCGGGAAGTATTGTTCAGGTAAGGGAATCGACAAATATGCTTCTGCATACAGCTAAGGGATTGGGAATCCCGATATTTATTGTAGGACACGTCAATAAGGGCGGCGATATTGCAGGGCCTAAGGTAATGGAGCACATTGTTGATACGGTGCTTTATTTTGAGGGTGAGAGAAATCAGGCGTACCGAATTTTAAGAGGTATTAAAAACCGCTTTGGCTCTACTAATGAAATCGGTGTTTTTGAAATGACCGAGGTTGGGCTTAAAGAGGTGGAAAACCCGTCGGCTATGCTTTTATCGGGCAGAATGAGTGACGTTTCGGGCGGCTGTATCACCTGCGTTATGGAGGGTACAAGACCAATTTTAGCTGAAGTGCAGGGACTTGTTACCCCGTCGGGCTTTGGTAATGCCAGAAGAACTTCGACGGGATTTGACTACAACCGCCTTAATTTACTTTTGGCGGTACTGGAAAAGCGGCTTGATATGAGCTTTATAAATCACGATGCGTATGTAAATATTGTAGGCGGTATGCGTCTTGACGAGCCTGCGGCAGATTTGGCGGTTGCTATGGCATTAGTTTCGGGAATGAAAAATATTGCCATAGACGAAAGACTTATAGCCTTTGGTGAAATCGGTCTTTCGGGTGAGCTTCGCTCGGTTCCAAGAGCACAGTCACGCATAAACGAGGCTGCAAGGCTTGGTTTTACCAAGTGCGTTATTCCAAAAGCGTGTATGAAACAAATAAGCTCCTGCCCGAATTCATTGGAGCTGATAGGGGTCAGAAGTCTTAAAGAGGCGGTTTCGTTTATCAGGTGACAGCGGCAAAAAGTAGGGACAGTCGGAATTAAGGGTATTAACCGTACTGCATTTTTCTAAAGCACAGTAGCCGTCCGACTGGTATTTGCAGTTTTCTGCGCACTGTATAATCGACATTGTATTCTTCCTCTGCTTAAGTTTATAAAAAATTACAACCATTAAATTATTTTACCTAAAAAAACACAATTATTCACATTTTCTTAATAATGTTATTATATTATTGTTATTAAATAAATCATAGGTTGACTAAGGTTAATCGAAATCTGAAAGAGAGTATGAAGCTATGCAATACAAGGTACTTATTGTTGATGATGACGAGAATATATGCGAATTATTAAGGCTGTACCTCGAAAAGGACGGCTTTGAGACGGTGGTCGCCTCCGACGGTGAAAAGGCGGTAGAATACACCGCTAAGTATTCGCCCGACATTATATTGCTTGACATTATGCTTCCCGGGCTTGACGGCTGGCAGGTTTGCCGTGAAATACGTAAAACCAAAGACACACCCATAATTATGCTTACGGCTAAAAGTGAAACCTTTGATAAGATTTTAGGTCTTGAATTAGGAGCAGACGATTACGTTACAAAGCCGTTTGATGCTAAAGAGGTTATAGCCCGTATCAAGGCGGTATTAAGACGCAGTAATGATACGGACAAGCAGAATCAGATAAAAGAGGTAAGATATGATAAGCTTAAAATAAATCTTACTAATTATGAGCTTGTTGTAGACGGCATTGCTATTGACACTCCGCCTAAGGAGCTGGAGCTTGTGTACCATCTGGCGAGTAATCCGAACAGAGTTTATACCCGTGACCAGTTGCTTGACGAGGTATGGGGCTTTGATTATTACGGCGATTCAAGAACGGTTGACGTACACGTAAAGAGACTAAGAGAAAAGCTTGAAAACGTATCCGAGGAATGGTCACTGAAAACCGTTTGGGGCGTAGGATACAAGTTCGAGGTAAAGTGATTTTATGAAGCTTAAGCTTTTTAAAAAATATTTTTTAATGACCTCGCTTATAATTATTTTCAGCCTTTCGGTTATGATGATAATACTTTCCTTTGTGCTTAATGAGTATATAGCAAGGTCTAAGCACGAAACACTGTATAGAAGCTGTCAGCAGGTGTCTGAATTTGTTGATGAAGCTATGGAAAGCGGAGAAGAAATTACCGAGAAAAAGCTTTTGAGATTGGTAGGGAGCCTGTCGCAGGTTTCGGATTCCGAAATTTTTATTACTGATAGTGACGGCAGGGTTATTGTTTGCAGTTGTGACGATTGGAATAGTTCGGGCAGTTGTATGCACAGTAACGGCAATATTTCCTATTCCGATTTTTCAAAAAATGCTAACGACAAGGGCATTGGCTTTAGTGATTTAGGAATATATAAAACACCGCATTATGTGGCTGCAACCAAGCTTCAAAAGAATTACGGTATGGTTTACAGTACGGCATCGGTTTCGACTATAAGTAGTCTTTTGTCGGCGGTGGTTAAGATATATCTTATTTCGGCAGTTGTACCGATTATCTTAATGTTTGTATCAATTTATGCGATGACATACCGAATGGCAAAACCGCTTAAATCTATGTCGGAAGCTTCTAAGGCGATGGCTAAGGGCGATTTTTCACGTCGTATACCGGTAATGAGTGACGACGAAATAGGCGAGCTTTCTATGTCATTTAATATGATGACCAATAATTTAGCCCAGCTTGAGGGAATGCGACGTAGCTTTGTTGCTAACGTTTCGCACGAGCTTAAAACCCCTATGACTACCATAGGCGGATTTATTGACGGAATACTTGACGGGACAATTGACAAGGAAAAACAGCATTATTATCTGTCAATTGTATCCGATGAGGTTAAAAGGCTTTCGAGACTGGTTCAGTCAATGCTTAGCATGGCAAAGCTTGAATCGGGCGAGTTTACGCTTAAACCCGAATTATTTGACTTAAGCGGACTTTTGTGTACAATAGTAATAAGTCAGGAACAGCGAATTGAGAAGTTGGGTCTTAATATTAAAGGGCTTGACGAATTGCAGAATGTATCCGTTACAGCGGATAAGGATTTGATTTATCAGGTTATTTACAATCTGGTGGATAATGCGATTAAATTCAATGAGCAAAACGGTGAGATTTCTTTCAGCCTTAGAGCCGAGGGCAAAAATGCCGTGTTCACAATTTCAAATAAAGGAAACGGTATCCCCGAAAAGGATATGCCCTTTGTGTTTGAGCGTTTTTACAAGGTGGATAAATCACGTTCTGCCAGCAAAAACAGTACTGGATTGGGACTGTATATTGTAAAGACTATAATTGCCGCTCACGGCGGTTCTATAACCGTGTCGGGCAGGGAAAATGATTTTACAAGCTTTACGGTTACATTACCCAGCCAAAAAGATAAATAGTACTTTAGAATGGAGATTAAAATGGAAGAATTTTTAAACGGAACAGAAAATACTGATAACGAGGAAGTTATGCCTTCTGCCGATACTTCGGTTGAAGCAAAATCTGAGGGAGAGCCCGAAATAAAGCTCGGTGAGACGGCTTTCTCCGATAATACGGCATATACACAGCCACAGCCGCAATACAGCGCTGATACTCAGTACAATAATCAAAATCCTTATAATATGAATAACGGCTATGCACAAAATGCTAATTACGGTGCACCTTTTGCACCTTCGTATAATCCTGTTAATTACACCCAAATTAAGCCGCAAGAGGATTATAAGCCTATGGCAAAGGGACTAAAGGTTTTCACCTTAATAATGGCGGCAATTATACTGCTGACGGGTAGCTGTTTTGTAGGATATTATATCGGAAAAACCAATGTGACTGTTAGTAAGAGCGGTGCTAAGGCTTCGGTTAATTTGGCTGCCACACCTGATGACGGTGACGAAATGACACCTGCTCAGGTTTACGCAAAGGTAAACGAATCGATAGTTGGTATAAGAATTTACAGTGAAAAAAGTGAAGGCGGTCAGGCAAGCGGAATTATCCTTTCAAAGGACGGTTATATCGTAACCAATGACCATATTTATTCCGAAGTTCCAAATGCCAAATTCCGTATCTATACGCATGACGGCAAGGAATACGATGCAAAATATGTTGCAGGAGATCAGGTAAGCGACCTGGCTGTCCTTAAAATAGAAAAAAGCGGTGAATTTGTGCCTGCACAGTTTGGTGATTCTGAGGAGCTTTTCTACGGACAGAATGTTGTAGCAATAGGCAGACCGAATGATTCTACCGACCCTTCAAGTATTACACGTGGTGTTATTTCTGCCCTTAACCGCCGTGTGCAGACCACTTCGAGCTATTCTGCACGTCTTATCCAGACCGATAGTGCTATAAATCCAGGTTCTTCAGGCGGTGCGCTTGTTAATATGTACGGTCAGGTAGTAGGCGTTACTTCTTCAAAGCTTGCAAGTGTCGAGTATGATGCCGTAGGATATGCAATCCCCACATCGGTTATGAAACGTATTGTAGATGAGCTTATTGAAAAAGGCAGGGTAGAAAGCCGTGCAAAGTTAGGTGTAAGCTATGTGGCAATAGATTCCGTTACTAAGGAAATGGGCGGATATGCTACAACCGGACTTTTACTTAAAGAAGTTGCAGAGGACAGCGACCTTCACGGCAAGGTAGTAGCAGAGGACTATATAACCCATATAAACGGTACTGCGGTTACAAGTGACGATATTGTGCTTGATATAATCGAGCAGAGTAAAGCAGGGGACATTATTACCGTTACGGTTGTAACTAAGGACGGTAAAACCAAAGAGGTTACGGCTGTTCTTAAAGCCAATATAAGTGAATCAAGCTATGTTACCGCATCTGATGCAGGCGGTAAAGAAAATGGCTCTGGCGGAGGAACGTTCGACTTCCCGTTCGGTGAATAAAATTAAAATCCTTATGCTGTATTTTACGGCATAAGGATTTTTTGTATGAATATCAGTTATTTATTAACTTTTTGATTTGCGGAGCTGAGAAAATGAGTGCGGCGGCAATAGTCGTTATTACGATTTCGGGCAGCATATAAAAGCCGTTATAGCTAATGGAGTAAAGTATCGGACGGTTTGTGAATAGGTTGCCGAAAATTTCAAACTGCTCTAAATTTTTAAAGATTACATAGCCTGAAATAAAGTGGCTTACAAATCTTATGAAAAGGCTTAATGCTACGCCGAGGCAAATCCCTGAAGTGCCTTTTTTTCTGAAAATACCGGCAATTCCTAAAGCAGTAAAGGCAAAAATGTAGTCGAAAAGGATTGTGCCTATCAGCATTATGGGGGTAAGTCCCCAGCCGAGCAAGCCGTCAAGCGCAATGCCTAAAAACAGCTGCAAAAGTGAGTAGGCAAACGCACCGCCTAAGCCCCATTTGACTCCCAACATACAGGAGAGCATAACTATTGGCAGCATTGAAAGCAAGGTTACCGAGCCGCCTAAAGGCATCTTTATAATCTTGATAAGACTCAAAGCGGTGGCAAGCGCTACAAAAATTGCCGAAAGGGTAATTTTGTAAATTCTTTTTTGTGTGATTTCTTTCATTTAAAAAAACTTCTTTCTGTTTTAAATTCGCAATCCCTTTGCACAGTTTGATTGATCAGGTCAAACCGCTCGGCAGTTGAGCTCATTTTTGCCGAATGTCACTCGGAAAACAGAAAAAGCCACAGGCAATACACCTGTGGCAATACTTTTCACGTATTTCCCTACGGCGGCATTATCCGCATCAGGTTAAAGGTCGGAATCATAGTAAAAAACGGATTCCCTCTCAGCCCGAGTTTCATCGAGCTCCCTATTGCAAGGTTATTATATCACCGCATTTCTGTTTTGTCAACAGCGGTTTTGAAAATATTTCATATTGATTTATCTATTGTTTCGGGTTACAATGAGGTGGGAAAAAATCGAACGGAGAGAATTTATGAAGATTAAAACAAAAGATTTACCGTATGAATCGGTCGAAAAAATAGAAAAACCAAAGCATAAAAGACCTAAAAAGCCTAACATATTCTGGAGAAGCATTATAAGGGCTTTGTCCGTTCCCGAGCTTATGGCTACACATTTTGAGTGGGAGGGCGACTGGAAGCAAAGAGCAGGCGAGGGACCGTATCTGATTTTAATGAATCATTCGGCATTTATTGACCTTAAAATTGCCTATAAAATCTTTTACCCTATGCCTTTTTGCACAATCTGTACGTCGGACGGATTTGTCGGTAAAAGGTGGCTTATGCGGCAGATTGGCTGTATGCCAACAAACAAATTCGTTACCGATTTAACTCTGGTTACGGATATGCTTTATACGGTTAATAAGCTGAAAGTAAGTCTGCTTATGTACCCTGAAGCCAGTTACAGCTTTGACGGCACAGCAACACCTTTGCCTAAAGGATTAGGTAAGATTTTAAAGAAAATGAAAATTCCCGTAATTACGGTTATAACCGATGGCGCATTCCTTCACAATCCGCTTTATAACTGCTTACAGCAACGTAAAACAAAGGTTAAGGCTAAGGTGGAATGTCTGCTGACACGTGACGAAATTAAGGAAAAAAGTGTTGCCGAAATAGACAAAATTTTAAATTCTGCTTTCAGCTTTGACAATTTCGCAGTTCAGAAGGAAAAGGGAGTTCATATTAAAGAGAACTTCCGTGCAGACGGGATTGACCGTATAATGTATAAGTGCGCTTGCTGCGGAAGTGAAAATGCAATGGAGGGAAAAGGTACCGAAATTACCTGCGGCGACTGCGGAAAAAGGTACGAAATGACAACCTTGGGTGAAATTCGTGCAATAGACGGTGAAACCGAGTTTTCACATATACCCGACTGGTATTCGTGGGAACGTGAATGTGTAAGAAAAGAAATCGAAAATGGCGAATATCTGCTTGATACCGAGGTTGATATTGCAGTAATGGCTGATTATAAGGCGATATATAAGGTTGGAAGCGGCAGGCTGATTCATAATTCCGACGGCTTTACCCTTACAGGATGTGACGGCAAGCTTTATTACAAACACCCCATCAATGCTTCCTACGGGCTTTATGCCGATTATTACTGGTATGAAATTGGTGACGTTATTTGCATAGGTGACAATAAGCGGCTTTATTATTGTTTCCCAAAGGGAAAATGCAATGTTGCAAAAACACGCATCGCCGCAGAGGAAATGTATAAGTTATATTTTATGCGTAAAACTGAAATTTTAAATAATAAATAAGAAAGAATAAATAATAAAATCGGTGTTCCGCTTTGCGGAACGTATTATATGTGTTTTATTCGTAGATGTTTACATTTTGTTTTGAACTTTTTCATACTTGGAAATAATTTACTGAAATTCAGGTGATGTATATGTATTATCCAAGACTTAAGGATTTACGTGAAGATAAAGATTTAGTACAAAAAGAGGTAGCGGCGTTTTTAGGTATTGATCAGAGGGTTTACAGTATTTATGAAACGGGCAAAAGAGAAATACCTACACGCTATGTTTCTGCGCTTGCGGATTTTTATAAAACCTCAACCGATTATATTTTGGGAAGAACAAACAATCCCAAACCGTACGATAAATAAAACGAGGAAGACTGCAATCGGTCTTCCTCGTTTATTACTATTATCCAAAATATCTGTTAAGAAGACCTTCGAAAGCCTTACCGTGACGAGCCTCGTCACGAGCCATCTCGTGAACGGTGTCGTGGATAGCGTCAAGTCCTAACTCCTTAGCGAGCTTTGCAAGCTCAAACTTACCGAGTGTAGCACCGTTTTCTGCATCTACACGCATCTCAAGGTTTTTCTTTGTAGAATCGGTTACAACTTCACCTAAAAGCTCTGCAAATTTAGCAGCGTGCTCTGCTTCCTCTAAAGCAGCCTTTTCCCAGTAAAGTCCGATTTCGGGATAACCCTCTCTGTGAGCTACTCTTGACATTGCAAGGTACATACCTACTTCACAGCATTCGCCGTTGAAGTTCTCACGAAGACCCGAGATAATTCTCTCGTCAACGCCCTGTGCTACACCTACAACGTGCTCTGCAGCCCAGGTCTTTTCGCCGGCCTGCTCCTGGAACTTAGAAGCGGGTGCGTTACAGATAGGGCACTTGTCGGGAGCGGAATCACCCTCGTGAACATAACCACAGATAAGACATACATACTTTTTCATTTTAATTTCCTCCAATAAATTCACTTTTTATACAATTTTTACATTTTCCGTAAATTACATAAACCGAGCTTTCGGGTGCAAAATCCATTTTTTTGGATATGGCGGTTAGCGGGTCATCAATAAGCTCAACGTCCGACAGGCTGTTACAGCCATTACACCTTAAATGAAGGTGAGGGGCGTTGTTGCCGTCATAATGCTCCTGACCGTCACGAACGTCGATACTTAAAATTTCGCCCGAGTGACTTAGTTCGGTCAAGTTACGGTAAACAGTACCAAGACTGATGTTTGGTATTATTTCCCGTACCTTTTCATATATCCAACCTGCAGTCGGATGGGTATCGGTCGCACGAAGCACGTTAAGAATGGCTTCACGCTGTCTCGAATAATGCTTCATACGTATCACCTCAAACAAATCAGTAATGGTTACTGATTTTATTATACATATAATTTCAACTTTGTCAAGTGTTTTTTTGAAATTTTTTTATGATGTAATATATTGCATAATTAAATAAAAAATGTTATACTGAATAAGCCAAACAAATTTTATAAGTAAATGTAAGGAAGATATTTTTTCTGTTAGAATAATACCTTTTTTTGTCATACACAATAACTTTATGAATTTGGTAAAAATACAAGTTCTGTCAAGTTATTGTGTTAGGTTATATTCTTTCATTTACTTGTAATTTGTTTGGCGACAATCGGAGCTTGTGTTTTTCGGTGCGCAGGTCCGGCTGCTCACTTTTTAATTCCACCGATTAAGGGGGAATAGATTATGAAGTATAATATTGTTTGGAGAATATTGGGCAACTTTTTTTGTTTTATTTTAAGTATTATTTTTATTGCAGCAGCAATAATAGTTCCGTTTTACTATTCTATTACTGCTCTTACTACGCCCAAAACGGTGGCGGAGATTGTACAGAATGTGGATTATAAAACTGTTATTGAGAAGTCTCCCAATATAAAGTCTGCTTTGCAGACGTATGGAATTGACAGTACAGCTGCAGATGATTTTATGAAAAGCGATAAAGCGGGTGAGCTTATAGAGGTTTATACAGATGAGGTGACTGAAATTCTGCTGGATATTCCTGATAACCGTATGTTTAATGTGGAGCTTATAAAGGAACTTGTTGATGAAAATTTAGATGATTTCGTGGTGCTTGCAGAAAAGAACACAAATCTTAATTTATCAGAAAAAAGTATTAAAGCAAATGTTGATACATTTATTAAAAATAATGAGCCGCAAATAAAGGAAGCTATTCCCGCAATAGAACAAACCCGTACTGTTGTTAAAACTATTAAAGCGTCAACCGTTATTGAAAATACATTGACTCTGAATTTTGCAATAATTCTTATTTTGTCTACAATTTCGGTTCTTTTAATAATATGCCTTATTAAAAGAACAAAGGGCTTTTTGTGGATTGGCTTAGATTTTCTGATTATAAGTATTGTTCTTGCTTTGATTGTTGTTTTCAGTCGTAGCAGTATAATAAGCATTGCCGCATTACAGTTTTCACGTTTTGAATCCGAAATTATTGAATCTGCAATTTCTATATGTACTGAAAAGGTAATAATTGCTTTGGTTGGTACAGCAATATTCGCCGTTTTGTTCCTTATGTTTTTTGTAGTTATTGTATTGGTAAAACGAAAGTACAGGAAAATAGCGGCAAATTGTACTTGACGGGTTGATTTAAAAGGGGTAGAATATATCTTTGGTGATATAAAAATGAACAGAAAATGGTATTTTAAGGGGATAAAGGACGGAATACCGATAGCTTTAGGTTATTTTGCGGTTGCCTTTTCTCTTGGAATTATAGCAAAAAAAGCAGGTCTTACTGCATTTCAGGCACTCCTTGCGGCAGGTCTTACTAATGCGTCAGCCGGAGGGTACGCAGGTTTTACCGCCATTGCGGAGGACGCTACATATTTGGCAGTTGCTATATCAATGTTAGTAGTAAATGCACGGTATCTTTTAATGTCATTTGCATTGAGTCAAAAGCTGTCTCCGTCTACTTCTACATTGCACAGAATGCTTATAGCCTTTGATGTAACAGATGAAATTTTCGGAATTTCCATATCAGTAAAGGGCGATTTATGTCCCTTTTACAATTACGGTGCTATGACAGTAGCAATCCCCGGCTGGGCTTTTGGTGCTTTTTTCGGAGTGATTATGGGTGAGGTTTTACCTGCATCGGTTGTGAGTGCTTTAAGTGTTGGTCTTTACGGAATGTTTTTGGCAATAATTATTCCGCCTGCAAAAAAGGATAGAGTAATTTTAGGAGCAGTAATTTCGGCAATGGCTTTAAGCTTTGCCTTTTCGAGGTTGCCGTATCTTTCGCAGATTTCCTCAGGTATGAGGGTTATTATTTTAACGGTTGCAATTTCGCTTTTTTGCGCTTTAGTGTTCCCTGTTATGGACGAGGAGGCGGAAAAGGATGAATAAAGCATATATATACATATTTATAATGGCGGCGGTGACATATTTAATACGTGTGCTCCCGCTTACCCTTATACGTAAAAAGATAACCAACCGCACTCTGCGCTCGTTTTTATATTATGTGCCTTATGTGACGCTGGCGGTTATGACCTTTCCTGCCGTTATTGAGGCTACCGAATCGGTTTATTCGGGAATAGCGGCGCATGTAATAGGTGTGGTACTTTCCTATTCGGGATTAGGACTTTTTCCCGTTGCAGTATGCTCATGTCTTACGGTTTTTGTAATTGAATTGTTTATATAAAATAAGGACTTTCTCGCTTGAGAAAGTCCTTTGCTTTTTATAGTGTAAAACCTTTTGCGCCTTCGTTTTCGGCAGTCTCCATAATTGCACGGTGGCAGGTGAAGAGAATTATCTGAGAATCCTTAGAATATTCCTTTAAGAATTTAAGGGCAGTTTTTGTGCGGCTGTCGTCATACTGAGCCAAAGCATCGTCCATTAAAATAGGCAGAGCTTCACCGTCGCTTGTTAAAAGCTCCGAAATTGCAAGCCGCAAGCTAAGGTAAGCTTGGTCGGCTGTACCGCTGGAAAGATAATCTATTTCGTGACTGCCAAACCTATCGCTTTCCTCTACGGCAATATCAAGGGTTTTTGAAACGGTCATATTTTCGTACTTGCCGTCGGTAAGCCTTGATAGTATTCCTGCCGATTTCTTTTCGAGATTTCCTCCAAAGCTGCGCCTTACTTCAATGTTGGCATCAGCTAAAACCTCCATTGCAAGCTCCAAATAATCGCAGTATTCCTTTTGGGATTGTGATATTGCTTTAAGCTCGACTATTTTGCGCCTTATTATTTCGGGGTTTTCTTCACGGCTTATAGCTTCATCTGCACGTACAGCCTCGGCTGTAGCATCATTCTTTTTGTCGGAAATTTTCTTTAAAAGGCTTTCGTATTCTGCCTTGATTATATCAAAATCAGCCGAAATATCAGATGTGTTTTCAATTTTTTGGAGTTTTTCGGCGGCTTCTGCGTAGGAAATGTTTCCAACGTCCTTTAAAATATAGTTTATTCTTTGTTTGAGCTCCTTTTGCTTTGCCGCATTCTGAGATATTTCCTCCATATAATCGGATATTTTCTCAGGTGAAAAATCGGGTTTGAATCGGCTTATTAGCGAATTTACAGTATCGGTTTCTGCTTTATATTCGCTTTCGGCTGTCGGGAGCTTTTCTGTACGCTCGCTTAAAAGCTTTTTGTTGCTTTCCTGAATTTCCGCATTGCCTGAAAGGGAAGTGTTTAAAGCCTCAACCCTTGCTTTTAATACCGAAATATCCGCTACCGTGTCATTAAGGGAATATTCCAGTTCGGAAATAAGCTTATGAACCCTTTCGGATTCTGCTTTATGCTTTAAATAAGCCTTTTTGTCGGTTGGGCGGACAATGAATCCGAGCACAAATACAACAAGTCCCAAAGCCGCCGCTATAACGGAGGAAGTGAACAAAATGCCTTTTTGATAAAACAAAAAGGACGCAATCAAGCCTATTAAAAATACAATTGAGCCGATATTAAGCAGCAGGGAATTAGCCTTCTTTTTAAAGCTGTCAGGGTTTGCGGCTAAGGATTGCAGGCGGTTTTCCTCGTCCTTGGCTGAACGCAGTTTTTCTGCCGTTTCTCTACGCTTGGCTTCTGATTCGGCTAATTCGTTTTCACTCTTTTGCTTTTTGAGTTTGCGTTCGTCTTCGTTTTCAAAATCGGAAATGCTGTTTTTAAGTAATTCAATTTCGCTTAATAATGAATCAAGTCTCGCTTTCGCATTAGACTGTCTGTTAATGCAAAATTGCAGTTTTTTAACATAACCTTCGTCCGCTAAACTACCGTCACTTAATTTTAAATCATCATTAAGCTTGTCAAGCTCGGCTTTTACCTCTAAAAGATTTTTAAGTTTAGCCGCATTGCGAACGTCCTGCTCGCTTGAAATTTTTTTCTTAAGCTCGTCTGCTCTCTTTTGTAAATTAGCAATTTCTGATGCGGTCTGACCTAGCTTTTCCTTTACAGCATTGTAATTTTCGTAAGCCAGAGTGGATTTTTGCAGTTTTTCGGTAAGAATACCGATTTCTTTTATGTTTTTATCATACGCACCTGCGGTTCCGCTTTTGGACATAAGGGCGGTTTTAGCCTTTGTCAGACGGTTATTTACCGTCTCAAAAGAAACCGTTTCGTCACCTGTGAGTACAATGTTGGAAAGTCTGTTGCCAATTTCGCCTTCAGGGTCACCCTCGGGGAAACCAAACTGACCTATAAAAACACTTCTTTCAAAGCCAGCCGCCGTAAGGGAAAAGAACCTTGTACCTATATCCGAAGGTGCAACCTCTCTTGTTCCTGAATCCAGGTCGCAAAGGGTAACCTTGTCTGTCGCATCGGATTTTCTGAATTCCCTTTCTATGCGGTAATGCCTGCTTGAATGTTCAAAATCGATACTTCCTGCCATCATATCCCCGTCCCACGGGGTATATTTTTTACGCAGATTTTTGGAAATGTCCGAGGAGTTACGTCCGTTTCCGTAAAACATCATTTTTATAAAAGCCATAATGGTGGACTTGCCGTTTTCGTTATCACCGTAAATTACGTTAAAACCGCTGTCAGGTGTGATTTTAAGATTCTTAATCCCACCGAAGGAGGCAATATTTATTTCTTTAATTATCAACGTAGCCCACCTCCTTTGTGAAGGCTTTTAAACCTATATTAAGCGCATTTTTAAGCTTTTCCTGCTCTTGTGGGTCGGCTTTTTCTATACGCTCGAGCATCTTTTTAACAAAAATTCCTTTAAGTGAAGCCTCTTTTTGCAGAGTTTCTAATTGATAGGCAGGCTCGGTGCAGTCCTTGGTTTTAACAAAATAAACCTTGTCAGCTATTCGGCTGTTAATCTCGTTTACGGAAAGCTCTTTTTCGGAATCAATATGTCCTGTAAGCCTTATTTTATAAAGGTTTTCGCTAAAGCTGTCGCCGTATTTTTCCTTTAAAGTGACAATAATTTTTTCGCTTATATCCCCAAAATCGGTAATATTTGAAATGTCTATATCCTCTACAATATGCTGTCTCTTTGCAACGGGAATAAATTCAAGATTACATTCCCCGTCACCTATTTCGCCTAAATACACGCCTTTCTGGTCGGTTTCGTCAAAGCCCTGACCTTCGGGACAGCCGCAGTAAGCAAAATATGTCTTGCCAATTTTGCCTATATCAGTTCGCTTGTGTATGTGACCTAAGGCTATATAATCCATTCCGCTTTCTTCAATAAAGCGTCGGGTAATGGCATTATAACGTGAATTAAGGTCGCTTTTAAGCTCACCATGCAACACCATCAGGTTTACATAATCACTGTTTTTAACCTTAAGTCCAAAGGTTTCCTGACCTTTTAAAAAGGCGGATTCAAAAGAACGACCGTAAACGCAAAGACCTATATCGTCAAAGATAATAGCGTTATCTTTTTTGTCAAGCACATATAGGTTTTCGGGCAACTTTTCCTTTAGAAAGTAAGAACGTGAATCGAGTGGGTCGTGGTTGCCTGCCGCAAAAATAAACTTAATATCCGGAGCAGAGGCAATTTTGTTTATAACCGAATCAAAAAAGCTCTTTTCTACCGTGTTAGAATCAAAAAGGTCGCCTGATATAGCCACCGCTTTGACATTTTCTTTTATTGCTAAATCTATAATTTTTTCAAAGGTTATAAGGGTTTCAAAGCGTCGGGAATCCGCTTTTTCACCCAAAAAGCTTTCTGCCGCACCGATATGCAAATCAGCACAGTGCAAAATTTTAACCTTTCCCATATTTTTTTCATTCCTTTGCAGTTGTATAATACAATATAAATTGTAACATTTTAGTGCCGTGTATTCAAGTGGAATTATTATTTTTTGAAATAATAAAAGTGTTTTGGTTGAAAAATACCGATAAATGTGATAAAATGGCAAAAAATTAAAGGTAAGGTAAATTGAATGTCAAATATAATTACCATAAACGATATAAATGACCCACGGCTTTCGGTCTATAAGTCTTTGACCGAAGCTCAGCTTAAGCGGGAAGAGGGGCTTTTTATTTGTGAGAGTGTAAAGGTGATAGACGTCGCATTAGACAAGGGTTTGACACCTGTAAGCTTTCTTATGGAGGAAAGGCAGATAAACGGAATAGGTAAGGATATAATTAAGCGTTGTCCTAATGTGCCGGTTTTTACGGCATCAAGACAGGTGCTGTGCGAGCTTACCGGATTTTCGCTTACAAGGGGAGTGCTGTCTGCAATGAAACGCCCCGAAGAATTGAGTCTTGAAAAAGCACTTGAGGGCGCAAAGCGGATAGCAGTACTCGAAAGACTTAGTGATTCTGCAAATGTGGGAGCTGTTTTCCGTAGTGCGGCGGCATTAGGCTTTGATGCGGTTTTACTCTTTAACAACTGCTCCGAACCGCTCAATCGTAGGACAGTCAGGGTCAGTATGGGAAGTGTGTTTTTAGTTCCTTGGGCTTTTTTTGATAAGAAAAGTTTTCCCGCACCCGAAAACGCAGTAGTATATCTTAAATCCAAAGGTTTTATTACTGCCGCTTTAGCTTTGGAGGATAACAGTATCGGAATTGATAATGCGCTTTTGCAAAACAGCGAAAAGTTGGCTCTGTTTTTAGGTGCAGAGGGCGACGGTTTGAGTGAAAACACCATAAAAAGCTGTGATTATACCGTAAAGATTCCAATGCACCACGATGTTGATTCGCTTAATGTTGCGGCGGCTGCGGCGGTAAGCTTCTGGCAGTTGGGTAAAAAATAAAAAAATGCTAAGGCGCAAGTTTGCCTTAACATAACTTAAAATAACAAAATAACATAAAAATAACCCTTGACCGATGTTTCTTTACACATCTTAGCGGTCAAGGGTTATTTTTGGTTACTCTTAATATCTAACAACTGTGTGTACCTCTCTTTCTACAAAATCCTCTGTTTACCTTTCAGAGCTTTCGGCTACCGTTAGTACATCGGTCTCACCTTTCCCTTTCTGTGATTATAATATAGCATATATTTTCTTAAATTTCAATACGTAATATTGTATAAAATAAATCAAATTATCTTGTGCAAACCACAGAAATATAGTAAAAACTTATAAAAATATTGACCCTATAAAAGAAATTTGGTATAATAAATTTGTTAGGGTGTTGTGTTTGCAACACCTTTTTATTTTATCGTTTTGTAAAAGGGTTCATAAGAAATCATACAATCCACCTCAAATGCATTGTATGTTATGCTCTTAATATTGACAATTGTCGATATATAGAGCGTAATAGTGGCACAGAGTTTTTCCTGTGCTACCACACAAACAAACGGCTGTTACACTTTGTATTTCTTTGTGTAACAGCATTTGTTATTT
>JAZQHX010000255.1:0-3402 GCA_045540835.1 Acutalibacteraceae bacterium
AATCCTTGTAAAACAAGCAGAAGTATGGTATGATTTTTTATATAAAAGTATGATTTTTGTTATACTGCTAAAATGAAATAATCAAAAAGGATTTATTTATAATGTATACAACATTTGAAAAAGCAAGAGCTTTTATGTATCGCAATGCACGACCGCTGGATTTGGCACGATTTCAATATCATTTTGAAAAAGGAAGCCAAGAAGCTGTGCTAAACATATTGTCTTACTATCAAAATGAAGATGGTGGTTTTGGTCACGCTGTCGAGGCAGACTGTTGGAATCCGGATTCTATACCATTACACTCTAATACCGCAAGCGAAATTATAAGAGAAATAGACTTTATGGATAATCGGCATCCAGTTATTCAAGGTCTTTTAAAATGGTATGCAAGTGGAAAATATTTTAATGGTAAAAACTGGGAAATAACAGTGGAGAGCAATAATGATTATCCACACGCTCCATGGTGGCATACAGAAAGTGTTAGTAGTTGTCATACTGATTATAATGGAACTGCTCAAATAGCTGGTTTTATTGTTCGATATGCAGATAAAGAAAGTGAACTTTTTAAACTGGGTGTACGTATTGCCAACGAAGCTATTGAAGCACTTTCTCCTGATGAGATAAGAGATATGCACACATGTACTTGCTATATGCGGATGGCGGAACTTTTTGAAAAGGGAAAGGTCACAGAATATATTCCTTTTAATGAATTAAAGGATAAGTTGCATAAATCTATAAACAAGCTTATTGTTACCGACACTTCAAAATGGAGCAGTTATGTATGTCAACCCTCTTGCTTCATCAATTCAAAAGAGAGTGAATATTATCTTGCTAATAAAGAAATTGCCGATTATGAGTGTGAGCATATTATAAATACCCAACTTGCAGATGGTTCTTGGAATATCGGTTGGACTTGGGGCGGCAATTACCCCGATGAATGGGCAATAAGCAAAAATTGGTGGAAAGGACAATGGATTATTCAAAATCTTCTTTATTTAAAAGGTTTTGGATTATTATAATTTGTCCCTAATTTGGCACAAGCATATAATACATTAAAAGAGGTGATTTTATGTCTGTAGTAAAGAAACGTAATATAATTACGGTGGTTATTGTTGCGCTTGCTATGACTTTGGTTTTACTCGCTGTTCTCTCCTTAATATTAAAGACTTTTGTGGTCGATGTAATTCTACATACTTATTTGCGACTATTATTTGTTCCGTTAATTATTAAGGTTTTACAAAAGTGTTTCAGAGATTGGTTGAGCAACAGTATGAATAAGGTACTCGTTTTATGTGCGTGTTTTATTGTGTTAGATCTTGTTGTTGTTGATGCTTTTAGATTTGTTTTAAGAAAAGGAATCACCACGGTGCTTTTTCTGCCTATATGTTTACCCGTTTGTTTTATGATTATAATGTTTTATTCAATTAAGGATACAGGAAGGGATAAAAAGGATGAAAAAAGACTGACTTATATCGTAGGAATACCTCTTTTGGTATTGTCTTTGTATTTTGAGGTGTTGTCTTTTATACAAGGCTAATGTGTGTATATGAAAGAAATCATGTTTTTGACAGTTCTTTTTCAATGAAGCGAAAATGTGTGGTTTTGCCACCAATATAAAAAAACAAAAAGCCCGGCTTATACCGGGCTTCTTTCGACAGACTGCATTTCAATTAACGAGGGAAATGTAGTCTGAATTTATTTATGATTTAATTTTATCAAGTGCGCCTTTTTCAAGGCGGGAAACCTGCGCTTGGCTAATGCCTATTTCACGGGAAACCTCCATTTGGGTTTTGCCCTGCATAAACCTGAGCGACAAAATGTGTTTTTCACGTTCGCTAAGGTCTTTTATGGCTTCCTTTAATGAAATTTCATCGAGCCAGTTGCGGTCATCGTTGTTGTCGCCTACCTGGTCGAGCACATAAATAGTGTCGCCACCGTCGGAATATACGGGGTCATAGAGCGAAATTGGGGAGACAATGCTTTCGAGGGCTGTCACTACATCTGCGGTGGGCAGTTCGAGTTCTTTTGCAATTTCGGTAACGGTCGGCTCGGTCTGCTTTTCGGCCATAAGTCTTTCCTTGACCTGCATTGCCTTATATGCGGTATCCTTAATTGAACGGCTGACACGTATCGCATTATTGTCCCTTAAATATCTACGTATTTCACCTATAATCATCGGTACGGCGTATGTGGAAAAGCGCACGTTCTGGGTTATATCGAAATTATCAATCGCTTTAATAAGACCGATACAGCCAACCTGAAACAAATCGTCGGGATTTTCTCCTCTGTTTGCAAAGCGCTGAATCACACTCAACACCAGCCTTAAATTCCCGTTTATAAGCTCGTCTCTGGCATTATTGTCTCCGTCTTTTACCTTTTTTAAAAGGGCTTCCTTTTGGCTTTCCTTTAAAACGGGAAGTCGGGAAGTGTCTACACCGCATATCAGTACCTTATTATTATACATACTGTGCCTCCTGCATTGCTTTGCAACATAAAGTATCGGTATAAACATTATTACCGCCGTACAGTATATATAAACCTTAAAAATATTTTTTGTTTCGACAAATTTCACTTGATTTTTCAGTATTCACATTTACATAAATCTGACCTTTCACACAAGGCTTAATTTTTTCATATTATGTAATGAATTTTAAAACTGACTGATTATTTTTGTCTTTAGCTGGTAAGAATAATACAGGAAGCGGAGTGTGAAAAAATATGAATATAAAGCGCGGAGAAATTTACTACGCCGATTTAAGTCCCGTTATAGGCTCGGAGCAGGGCGGAATACGTCCGGTTTTAATTGTACAGAATGATGTCGGAAACCGATACAGTCCTACGGTTATTGCGGCGGCTATTACAAGCCAAAGGGATAAAACCAAGTTGCCTACTCACATAAGTGTAGAAGCCAGCGACTGTGGACTTGCAAAGGATTCCATTGTTTTGCTCGAACAGGTGCGCACTATTGATAAGCAACGACTTAAAGAACGTATGGGAAGTCTTGATGTGGCATCTATGGGTCAGGTGGACAAGGCGCTTAGTGTAAGCTTTGGATTGAACTAAAATAAAATGGCTATACATAGCTGTTTTATGTGCGGAACGACTTTTTGTCGTTCCGTTTTTTTATATCATCCTTATATAACGCAGAAAAATATATATTTTATGAAAAAAATTGCAAAAAACACTTTACAACTTTAGTTTAATGAAGTATAATAGCGAATGTACATAAAATTTCTTTGAAAAAAGGGGTAAATTAAAATGAAAAAATTATTGGCACTTATTTTGGCAGTTTGTATGCTTGGTTGCTTTGCAGGCTGCGGAGAAAAGGCTAAAACCGAAAGCACAGCTGCAGATGCTGATGCTAAAAAGGAAACAATCGTTGTAGGTTATACTCTTTATGAG
>JAZQHX010000256.1:0-2856 GCA_045540835.1 Acutalibacteraceae bacterium
ATTACAGTGAAATAAAAAAACGTTTTAATGATTCGCTCAGCATTCCTTTTACATATTTAGGTAAGGTTTACGCACTTCCTGAAACGATATCTTTCCCTGTACTTTATTATAGGACTGATGTTTTTGAAGAATTGGGCGTAGAGGTTCCTGAAACCTGGGATGATGTAATTGCTTTATCATTTGCATTAAGTAAAAATAATATGGAATTCGGTATTCCTACAGACCCCGGAAATATGGTCACCTCTAATACCTCGGCTTTAAATCTTGTTGGTATGTTTATGTCGACCTATAAGCAAAGGGATCTTGAAATATACACTAAGGACGGAAAATACTGTTTGCTTGACAGTGCTGATTCTATAGAAGCTTTCCGTACCTTTACAAACCTGTTTTCTAATTACGGTTTCCCGCTGACCTATAATTTCTCAAACAGATTCCGTACAGGTGAGATGCCTATCGGTATTTCGGGATTATCATTTTATAATGAAATTGCTATAGCAGCACCTGAAATTGAC
The DNA here is from genome assembly GCA_045540835.1 of Acutalibacteraceae bacterium. Lineage (GTDB taxonomy): Bacteria > Bacillota > Clostridia > Oscillospirales > Acutalibacteraceae > UBA737. The sequence continues at coordinate 513 of JAZQHX010000256.1, forward strand.
GGTCTTTGGGATATTGCGCAGATACCGGGTACACGTAAACCGGACGGTACTATCGACAGAACAGCTGTATCAAATGCATCAGGTGCAATGATTCTGGCATCGTCTGAAAGAAAAGAAGACGCGTGGGAATTCCTTAAATGGTGGACATCAAGCAAAACACAACAAGAATACGCAAACGAAATTGAGGGACTTTTAGGTCCGTCGGGTCGTTATAGTTCGGCTAATATAGAGGCATTTAAATATAGTTCATGGTCAAAGGAAATAAAAGATGTATTCAATAAGCAGATGAATCATCTTACGGCCGTTGAAAATGTGCCGGGAAGTTATTTCTTAAGCCGAAATATTACCAATGCATTCAGAGCAGTGGTATACAAAGATGTTGATCCTACAGACGCTTTGTATGATTACACTGATAAGATTAATCGCGAACTTTCTCAAAAAAGGGAAGAGTTTGGTTTAGACTAAAACGGAGAAGGGAGATGTAACCTATGAAAATAGAAACAACTGAGAAAAAAAGAATAGTTTTTAATAACGATAAATGGTTTACATTTTTTTATTTAGCTCCGTTTTTAGTATTATTTATTTGCTTCACATTGTTGCCGGTAGTGCTCTCTTTTATGCTGTCGTTTACCAATTTTAACGGATTGGAAATGCCGAAAATAGTCTTTTTTGATAATTATTTGCAATTGTTTTTAAGTGATGATGAGTTTCTTCTTGCTCTTAAAAACACTCTTATTATTGCTTTGTTCATAGGCCCGGTTGGTTATCTGGCATCGCTTGTTCTGGCCTGGTTTATCAACGAGCTTTCGCAAAAATTAAGATCAGTTATGGTATTGGTATTTTATGCGCCGTCAATTTCGGGCGGAGCATATATGATCTGGCAGTTGCTGTTCAGCGGTGATGCTTATGGATATATCAATGCAATGCTTCTGCGAATGAATATTATTACCGAACCTATACAATGGTTCACCGACACGAGATTTATGCTCCCGTTGGTAATTGCTGTCAGTATATGGATGAGCCTTGGAACAGGATTCCTTTCACTTGTTGCAGGTCTTCAGGGTGTTGATAAATCGCTTTATGAAGCGGGATATGTTGACGGTATCCGTAACCGTTGGCAAGAGCTTTGGTTTATTACATTGCCAAGCCTTGGTCCGCAATTGCTGTTCAGTGCAGTTATGAGTATTTCTTCTGCTTTCGGCGTGGGTGCTGTTTCAACCGCATTGTGCGGATTCCCAAGCACCGACTATGCCGCACATACCATAATCAACCACTTGGAAGACTATGGTAATATTCGTTTTGAAATGGGTTATGCCAGTGCTATCGCAACAATTTTATTTGCGATGATGCTGGGCTCAAAGATTATAATACAGAAGCTTATAAAGAATGTCGGTCAGTAAGTTTTTCCAATAATTTTGACACCACATATAAATCAGTGACTTTTATTAATTGAAGCATATAGCGAGGTCTGATATGAAAATTCGCATATTCAAAAGTAAAACAGGGCGTTCCTTCTGGGGCGATTTGATTAATTTGATTCTTCTTTCATTATTGGGAATGGTTATGCTGATACCCCTTGTTTTTTCTGTTTCCAATGCATTTAAGCCCCTTGATGAATTATTCGTATTTCCGCCACGTTTTTTTGTACGTAATCCAACATTGGATAATTTCAGGATACTTCCTTCTTTGTTTTCGGATTCTCTGGTTCCGTTATCAAGATATATACTTAACACACTTTTTATTACTATAGTGGGAACAGCGGGCTCAATTATTATAGCTTCAATGGCGGCTTATGTTCTTGAAAAGAAAAAATTCAAGATGAGGGAGAAGATTTTTAATCTGGTTGTAAATACACTTATGTTTACACCTGCAGTTACAGCAATTCCAAGCTTTCTTATAATGTCAAAACTCGGATTAATTAACAGTTACGCCGCAATACTTTTTCCAACTGTAGGTTCATCGCTTAATGTGTTCTTGATGAAACAGTTTATGGTCGGTGTTCCCAATACTATATTGGAGGCAGCACGAATTGACGGCTCGGGCGAGCAGAGAATATTCTGGAGTATTGTTATGCCATCGGTTAAGCCTGCCTGGATGACCTTGATAATATTCTGTATCCAAAACCTTTGGGGAGCTACCGGCGGAACATATATTTATAATGAAGAGTTAAAAACCCTACCTTATGCCTTGTCGCAGGTTATGGCAGCAGGTTTGGTTCGTGCAGGTGCAAGTGCGGCGATTACTACTCTTATGATGATTGTGCCAATCTGTGTATTTATCATTACACAGAGCAATATTATGGAAACTATGATGTCCTCAGGAATTAAGGAGTAATCTACTTGGT
>JAZQHX010000257.1:0-2359 GCA_045540835.1 Acutalibacteraceae bacterium
TTTGTCTTCCTAAGTCCGCTTGGCCTCCGACTTACTGCATAATACCTTCGTGAGAACCTGTGCCCACAACAAAAATATTATTTTGAGATGTTACAACAACGTTTTTAGGCTCAAAAACTGCCGAACTACTAAAAAGAGGGCTTTCATCAGGGCGAACAATTTTCAATTTGACCTTACCTTTTGCATCGAAAACAACAACCTCTTTAAGTCCTGTATCCGCAACATAAACAGTTCCGTCATTCTTTGCAAAAATACCAGAGGGTGATGATAATATCTCCTCACCCAAGAAGGTCTTATTTTTTGTATCGAGATTATAAATTACTATTCTTGAGTTGCCGCTATCTGCAACATATAGATTTCTTCCGTTTATAAATATATCTGACGGTTGTGATAAATCATAATCCTTAAATAGAATTTCGCTTGCCATATAAGCATCCTGAGTACGAATCCATTCATCATCAACCGAAATTGTATATGTATAGGTAGTATTTTCACTAGCATGTGCGCTAAAAGAAAACACGCCTGTTAAAATCGTAAGCGAAAATGCTATTGCCAATATTCTTTTTAACAAATTGCATCCTCCTTACTTAATTCCCGAGTGAGCCATTGAATTCATAACTCTTGACTGTAAAATAATAAATAAAATTAGATTTGGTAAAAACATAAGCAAAGTTGCCGCCGCGCTTACACCCTTACCAACAACTGCATTACCTACTGTTGTTGAAAGTGTGCTCATATAAAATGGGAAAGTTTTGAGCGCCTCATCGTTTATGTAATATGATGATGCTTCTACCGAGTTCCAAGCAGATTGAAACGAAAGAATCGCAACGGTAGAAAGCGGTGATTTAATAAGAGGCATAACGATTTTTGACATAATTGTATAATCGCTAGCACCATCTACTACTGCCGCTTCTATGAGAGCGTCAGGTAATTGGTCCATAAATTGTTTAACCAAAAATACACCTGTTGGGATTACCAAAAGCGGTAATATATTTGCCCACAATGTATCAAGCATACCTGTATATGTTATTACGAAGTATCTAGGAATTGCTACTGCTACCGGAACAAACATAAGCGCTATTGTATTGACATTAAAGAGAAAACCTTTAAGCTTAAATCTCTTTTTAGAAAAAGCAAAAGCCGAGCATGAGCAGATAATCAATGCACCAAATACCGTAATAACGGTGGTTATAATACTATTAAAAAGGTATCTTGATGCGGGAACACTTGAAGATGATGACATATTAAAAAGCATCAAAAAATTATTAAATGTTGGATGTTTCACAAAAAATCTCGGCGGATATGCCATAAGTTCATCCATAGGTTTGAAAGCATTTGAAACAATGAAAAGTATCGGCAATCCCATTACTATACAAATAGGGATAAGGTATGAATAAAATTTAAGCTGACTTGCCGAAAAATGCTTTGGATTCATACCGTTTTGTTTAAGTCTTGAACGGCGTTTGATTTTTCCTTCAGTTTTTTTCATACTAATCTCCTAATCTTTACTGCCGAAAAGCTTTTCAGCGCCTACCGACAAGAATCTGATTCCTATCAGCAAAACAACCGATATAGCCGCCGCATAACCCATTTCATAACGCAAGAAACCGTAATCATCAATATGCGTTACAATCAACTGACCTGCATAGTTAGGTGTGGGATTTGCACCCGAAAGAGCAACACCAACACCTGCGCTGTTAAAGGTATTTACAATAGCCATTACCGCACCGAATAACATTTGAGGTTTTGCCGAGGGAATAGTAACATAAATAATTTCTTGAAAACGGTTTTTAATTCCGTCAATATATGCCGCTTCATAAAGCTCTTCATTTACATTCATAATACCTGAAAGTATTGCCAAAAAACCTACACCCATACTACTCCAAAGTGCTACGATAATCATAATGGGCAACAAATAATCTTCATTTGTTAACCACTGAACAGGCTCTGAAATAAATTTAAGTTTTAAGAGTAAATAGTTAAGATAGCCCGATTCATCACCATTAAAAATAACGCTGAATATAGTTGAAATCATAACTGTACCTGTAAGGGATGGTGAATAAATAATTATTGCCATTATTGTTCTGGCACGTCTTGTAATTTGCGATAACGACCACGCCAAAAAGAAGGACAGAATATAACCGCAACAGATAATTTTTACGACTTGCGCTACCCTTTCTGGCACGATACAAACCTCACAATAAATGGCGGACAGATGAGCCCTAACTGCAGGGCCGCACTCTGGTATTCCAGCGGGATACGGATTGACGGCCTTAAAATGCACGGAATCAAGGCACTGAGAGAATGCAGGGATGTAATAATTCAAAACTGCGACATTGACTCCCCTGAATTCGGCTGG
>JAZQHX010000258.1:0-1918 GCA_045540835.1 Acutalibacteraceae bacterium
GGACCGTAGTCCCAGGAGTTTGCAAGTCCGCCGTATATTTCACTGCCGGGGTATACAAAACCTCTGCCCTTTGCAAGAGCAACAATTGTTTCCATATTTTTTTGTGAGTTATTCATTTTAACTTCCTCCAAAAAATCAAAATTTTCACATATATTATAATAGCCAAAATCAGGCAAAAAGTCAACTGTTTTAGCTATTACTCTCCACTTTTGGGGAATTTTATTATATGTACTTAAATATATTAAAAAATTCTGTATTAAATGACGTTCTAAATTGCAAAAAGGAAAATGCGTCAGAAGCATAAAACTTCTGACGCATTTTTTAAAGATATATTACATTAAAAAGGTATTATTTAGCGGCATCAATTATTTTTTGAGCTATCATCTGGGGAACTTCCTCATACCTTGCAATTTCTAATGTGAAGGTAGCCATACCTTGTGTAATAGAACGCATAGCGGTTGAGAAATCGGACATTTCTGCCATAGGTACTTCGCCTATGATTTCCTGCATTTTGTTTTCTGCAGGATTCATACCGATTATTCTGCCACGACGTTTATTTATGTCACCGATAACATCGCCGAGCATTTCGTCAGGAACAAGAACCTTTAATGTAGCGATGGGTTCTAATAAAACAGGTGCGGTCTGAGGAATACCTTCCTTATAAGCAATGGCAGCAGCCATTTTAAAGGACATTTCAGAAGAGTCTACCGGGTGGTAAGAACCGTCAACAAGTGTTGCCTTTACACCTACTAAAGGATAGCCTGCAAGTACGCCTTTGGCTGTACACTCACGAAGTCCCTTTTCAACAGCAGGGAAGAAGTTCTTTGGAACGGCGCCGCCGAATACCTCGTCAGCAAATACTAATTCCTCACTGTCACAAGGCTCGAAACGAATCCAAACATCGCCAAATTGTCCGTGACCGCCAGACTGCTTTTTATGTCTGCCCTGAACCTTAACCGATTTTTTAATCGTCTCACGATATGCAATCTTAGGCTGTTTAAGCTCAACCTCTGCACCGAATTTGCTCTTTAAACGGGAAATAATCACGTCTATATGCTGTTCGCCCAAAGCCGAGAGAATCTGCTCCTTAGTTTCGTTGTTCATTTGAACTAAAATAGTGCGGTCTTCTTCCATTAAGCGGTTGAAGGCGGAAGTAATCTTTTCTTCATCACCCTTAGCTTTAGGATAAACTGCAACAGAAAGGGTAGGATTGGGGAAGGAGAGAGCCTCTACTGCGGCATCGCCCTTAACCGAAAGAGTATCACCTGTAAGCACGTTGCCTAATTTTGCAACAGCACCAATGTCACCGGCGGTAATTGCAGCAGCATCTTCCTGCTTTGCGCCTTTAAGCCACATTATTTTAGAAATACGTTCTTCTGCACCTGTGCGGTTGTTAATAAGCTTGGTATCTCCCGTAATTTTGCCCGAAATAACCTTGAAGTAGGAGAGCTTTCCAACAAACGGGTCGGCAATTGTTTTGAAAACGTTGATTGCTGTATCACCGTCAGCAGTGATGTATTTTGCGTCAGCCGCAGAGGGCATAATTTCCATAAGATTATCAACCATCATAGCTACAGCATCACCGGTTTGCTGGATTCCGCAATATACGGGGCAAATTTCGCCGCTTAATACACCTGCTTTTAAGCCCTTGATAATCTCCTCACAAGTGAATTCTTCACCTGCAAAGTATTTTTCCATAAGCTCCTCATCAGCAGAAGCAATAGCTTCAAGCAGCATACTTCTCATATCGTCAATTTCGGTACTTACGGGCATTCTCAGTTCCTTTGCCTGCAGACCTTCAAAAGCGTATGCTTTATTCTCAATCAGGTTTATGTAACAGCTTACAGCATCATTTTCAACAAAGGGAACGATAACGGGACAAATAACTGCACCGTAATTTCCTGCTAAGGCTGATAAT
>JAZQHX010000259.1:0-4371 GCA_045540835.1 Acutalibacteraceae bacterium
GTCAGTCATCAAATGTAAGTGCTACTAATTTATCCAGTCCGTTATCTACCCCAAACACGGCTACGCCTCCGATTCTTACATTAACTTTTCCGCTTGTTGTAGCATTAAAGGTCATATTTACAGTATATGTATCATAAGCCAATTCCTGCTCAAGAACAAACATCTGATTGTGTGAATACTTCTGATCCGAAAGCAGAGAATCGTCAATAGTGATATTTTTCTTGTCTCTGCCGTTTATGGTATAGTCAATGTTAAATCCGTCACTGTTCATACCAAATAAAAGCGCAAAGCTGGTGCCTGTAAAGGTGAAGCTGACAGTTGCGTCCTCGCCCGAAATCATAATAGAATCGGGTGTTATTTCGGTACTTGTTGCAGTAGTTTTTGATGTACCGTACATAGAGGATTTAAGCGCCATATAAGAACTTACACTACCCGAAACAGTCAAATCGGAAGCCTTAATAAATGAAGGCTCAAGCCAAAGTGAACGGCAAATCGGTTCGGGAAGTTTTTCCGACTTATTTAACTTTTTCGTATAGTAAACTGTATCTTCAAGAATACTGCCAAGCTTTGCTTTAATCTGCTCGAAATATACAGCGTAACCTGCAGAGCTTGGGTGAAGATTATCCACAGTATAGTAATATGTTCCGCTTTTTTCGTTAGCAGCCCCTCGTTCGGTCATAAGTTTTTGCATAGGTATACCCATATCAACATACTCAATACCGTAGTGTCGGGCCACCTCAATATGTGCCGCACGTGTAAGTGAGCTTTCACTTCTGACAGTATAAAGGAAAACAATATCCGCATAAGGATTAGCCGCATAAATATTAAGCACCAAAGATTCTATCTGTCGCTTTATATCTTCTTTTGATTGGGTTATGCAGTCATCGTATATCCAGTCATTAGTGGTGAATTCCACAAATACAAGGTCAGGCACATCGTGACCGTCAGTATTCATAAGGTGTTTTTTTAACCTGTAATTACCGAAATTTGTAGCTGTGTCAGATATACCTGCATTTACAAACTCGATTTCTGTATCGGGATATGTTTCCTCAAACCAGGCGGTAGTTCTGTTTACATAGGAATCATTGATATTGCCACCTGTAGAAGAAACCGTACCGTCCGAATTTACAAGCTTTGCTGCAGAATTACCATTGGTTATAGAACCACCAATATAACCTATAGTAAGTTTTTTATCAATATTAAGCGCACGGTAAGTATTGCTAAGCGGATTCACAGAACCATCCACTTTCGTTAAAATATTATTATAAAGATAATTCAAAACTGCTTCTCTCTCCTTTAAAGGAGTATCCTCAGCTCCGCTTTCATAAATGTTTTCTGCCGTCTCATAAAGGCTTGCAGAATGCAGATTACCATAAACCGTATGTTCAACACCCGAAGCATCAACATAAGTAATATACGGACGTGCCGAATAGTAACGGGAATAAGATTTTTCAGGTATTTCGGTAATAGTTACATTATAAAGCTTAAAGCCCTGCCCAATACTGTAAATATTACGTGCAGAAACGGTTTGTGCCGTGTATTCTATTCCATCTTTATTTACAGCAATGCCTTTTTTAAGTTCATTATCACCCAACAAATCGGTGGGCAGGACAACCGTTCCATAACCTATTCCATTTGTAAGATTGAATTCATCAGTAGTAAAATCTATTGCCGAATTCAGACTATTAAGGGAAACTAATATAGAGGAAGTCTCATCAGATATACTGCTTATAAAGCGAAGTCCCAATTTTTTATTTGTTCTGATTTTAGTCGCATCAAGAACAAGGTCCTTTTCGCCTAAAGTAATCCAACGTGCATAAATAGTTCCCTCTGTAACCTTTGTACCGTCTATTACCGGTAAGGTATAATTGCTGTCATAATACCAACCGCCGAAAAGCATTCCGCTCTTTTCCATAGTTTGCGGCAAAGTAATAATTCCCGAATGGGTAATTTCAACCTTATTTTCAGAATAATAATAGTATTCGTTTTCTCCGTCTTTTACAGTTATTATTCTATCAAACGAAGCAAGGTCCTTATACTCAATGCTGGTAACACCCTGATTTAAGGTTACCGTTTCGCCACTATTTACAACATAGGAAATTTCCTGCCCGTTTGTAATCTCGGCATATTTACCGTCGGGCAGATTGATTACAAATTCACCTGTAATAGACCGACCGCTTTGGTCGTAAGCAAAATCTACACTACCGCCTATAGCAGAATATACATAGTATTGTCCCTTATTTACTACTGCATCAGAAACGAGTGAATTAACCGTAGTTGTACTGCCATTATTGAAAATCACCTCTAAAGCACCGTTATAGGTCGAAGGATAACCGCTAAGAGCAGTAATATTGGTTACAGTACCGCCGTTTATTTGTATAGTAATATTACTATCATAAACCGAGCCTTTTTGACTTGATGTGCTCCAACCGTCATTTGAAAGAATAATATTATTAACCTTTCCGCCGTTTATAACCGCTTTTACATCCTTAATAAAGGTTGTAACACTGCCTGTCGCCATATTACCAAGAACCAATTTATTATACGTTCCCGAGTTTACAGCAACGTTTATACCCTCTGTTGCACTGTAATATCTGCCGGCTACTATCTGATGACTGCCACCGGTAGATATGCCGTCACCTAAAACAAGCTCTTCTCCCCTTGCAGTAACAAAGGCATACTGACCGTTATTGAAAATAATATCCCTTATTACGGTTTTTCCGCCTAAGCAAACGCCTGCAGAAGCTTTGGTTGCTATAACCGATGTATCGTCATAGCCGTAAATCGTCATAGTACCGCTGTGGTCGGGAATGTCCTCTGAAAATGTATATGTACCCTTTACCACAACATTAAAATCATTTTTACCGACTGCATCAATAACGGCACCTATTGTCTGCATAGGAGTGTCAGCAGTAGTTCCCGAATTACTGTCAAGTCCGTTTTCGCTATCAAGATAATAGGTCTTTGCAATATCGACTACCGAATCAACATCGGGACTTATGATATTTCCGTCCTTATCGGTACATATTGCATAAACTTTATAGTTATCAGTAACGTTATCTAAAGCAGCGCTCCAACCGGTAAGGGTATAACCGTCAGCCACTTCTATATTATCAGGAGCAGTAACGCTTCCACCCTTTACAGCAACACTCTTTCCAAGATATGTAGTTTTATCTGTTCCGTAAAATTCTACGGTATACTTTGTATCTCCAAAATTTACAGGACTTTCCCAATCGCCAAAGTTTTCGTGCATATCCTTGTATGTAACAACCTCTACAAGACCTGCTTTTTCCTTTTCGGCAAGGTAATCGAGTACAGCACGCAGAGTTTCCTCACTACATTCAGAGAAACGATGCGCATAAATGACTTCCCAAGTCTTATTCTCGATATTTGTATCAATAATACTTTTCAGTTTCTCTACTGTACGTCCCGAAAACCAATTACGTTGTTTCCAATACTGAGTGGATAAGCCGTATTTATCGGAATACTTATAATATTTATTTGTAACAAGCTCTATGAGTCCACGGTATTCGGTGTCGGTTTCCTTTATCTGGCCGTCACCGCCCGCTAAAATAATTCCGTTTACATTAAAGCCTTCGTTTGTAAGGTCGTTATAAGAATTACTGAATTCTGCCTCTACCGTCTCCCAGGGAGTTTCAAAAGGTTTTATAACCAGATGATTTTCTGTGTGGGACAATATTTCACCGCCGTGGTTTTCTATTTCGTGAAGCAAAGAAATATTTCGAGGCAGTGTATAGGTAGGCACAGCCGCACAGAAAGGCATATTATATTCACCTGTTATTATGTTATAAAAATCACCGAGTTCGGTATTGTTATCATCAAAACAAAGTGTAATATAGCCCTTGTCCATTTCTTTCCATGTCATAGGAATTGTTTTACCAGGACTCGGTGGGGTATTTGTATCGTCCTCCGTATCCGAACCCGATTCGGAATATGTTATAGTGGTAATACCCGTATTTAAAGTAACTTTTCCGCTCTCGAGTAACGTTGTTTGGGTATTACCGTTTACAATAACCGCCTTGTTTCCGCTTTCAATGTTCACATTGAATTTGCCGACGGTAGCATTGCCCGAACCGTCGGTTACAGCAGTTACAGAACCGCTTTATTTCCGCTTTCAATGTTTACATTGAATTTGCCGGCGATAGCATTACCCGAACCGTCGGTTACGGGAGTTACAGAACCACCAAGCCCTGAATTGATATAATACTTTGAGCCTATAACAATGCTATCAAGTGTAGCGTCATAAGTCGGTGCAGTAGTGCCGTTATTATTTATAACAATAAGAGCGCCCGTGATGGCGGTTGGACTTCCATTCCCCGTAGCAACAGCCGAAATTTTACTTATATTTCC
>JAZQHX010000260.1:0-17171 GCA_045540835.1 Acutalibacteraceae bacterium
CCCGACTGTCCGTTAAAACTAATATCAAATTTGACGAAAACAATCGGGAGGGCGCACAGCCCCTCCCGAAAAAAATTATTTTCTTTTAAAATTCATTATTCTTAAAATAACAGGACTAAGTATAATGTTAGCCGCAATTTCCAAAAGGAAGTTAACTCCTATAAAGCCAATGAATATGGCAGGAACTGCACTATTAAAGCCCATACCAGCGGCAATGCCCTCAATACTTTTAAAGAAAAATACAAAGCAACCCAATGTAAAAATTCCGGTATTTACTATCGGGCAAACCGCCGCAGCAACCAAAACAGCTAAGTATTTATTGTATTTACTTAAAAGCTTATAAACAATACCTGCCGCAAAGCCACAAGCAATTCCTTTAAGCAATACCGTAATGATTGTGCCCGGTACATTAAAGCCTAAAAACAGAGCTGCGTCACCGCTTATAAGTACCGCTATTCCTGATACCAGTCCCAACCACGCTCCAACACCTACTCCGCACATAGCCGCACCCAAAACTATCGGGACGAGCACTACGTTTACCGAAAAGGTTCCGCCGAGCTTAATCGAAGAGCCCATGAGTTGTAGCACCAGTATTATTGCTGTGAACACACCGCCTAATACCAGCTTTTCCGTTTGTTTTTTTGTTGTTGACATAAAAATTACCTCCGATACTGTCCTTTTAAGGTACAGTTCATAATAATATTGTAATCCGCTTTAAGCGGGAATTACCGTCAATAATATTTAATTGTTCTTTTCGTATATAACACGAAGCCCCTCTAAAAGGAGGTTTTCGTTATAAATAATGTCACGCTTGCAATGACTGATAATTTCCTTTGAAAGACCGCCCGTTGCAACCACTGTCGGGTTTTCACCCAATTCGTCCTCTATTTTATCGAGCAGACCGTCAATCATAGCCGCTGCTCCGAAAACCAGACCCGACTGCATACATTCTACCGTATTAGCACCTATTACCGATTTTGGAGCTTCGATAGGAATGGAGGTTAATTGTGCTGTATTTTCAGCCAAGGCTTTTAAGGTTAGCCTTACACCTGCCGCTATAACACCGCCCAAAAATGTTCCGTTGCGGTCAAGCACGCTAAGGGTTGAAGCCGTTCCCATATCAATTACAACGCAGGGCATTGTATATGCGTCCATAGCTCCTACTGCACCTGCCACAAGGTCAGCACCTAATTGTGCAGGATTATCAATCTTTATATTAAGTCCCGTTTTAACTCCCGGACCCAACATTAAAGGCACTATATGGCAAAGCTTTGATACTGCGTGACATACGCTTTTCCCAACCGAGGGCACAACAGAAGCGATTATTGCGTCCTCAATATCATCAGGGTCAATGCCGTATAAAGAAAGCAGACTTTTTATTTCCACAGCATACTGGTCATCGGTCTTACGTTGTTCGGTAGCAAGACGGGCTGTAAAAGAAAGAATATTTCCGTCATAAGCGCCTAACGTGACGTTTGTATTGCCAATATCGATTGTAAGAAGCATAAAATCGCCTACCTTTCAATGCTTATTATATATACATCTACTAAAAAAATCAACATTTTTATTGACAAACGTGAAAAAACTTGTTATAATATCGGTTGCTAAATGGAAAAGTATGTTTTCATTAGCTCCTTGCTCTGATAAAGAGACAGAGCCGAAAGTCCAGAAGGAGGTGCAAAGAAATGACCAACAAGTACGAAGCTGGTGTTATTTTCTCTGTAGCAAACGGTGAAGAAGCTACTGCTGCTTTAAAGGAGAAGATTAACGACCTTATCGCTAAGAACGGTACTGTTGAGAGCGTTGATGATTGGGGCAAGCGTCGCTTAGCTTATCTCATCAATGACGAGGCTGAGGGTTACTACGTTTTCTTCAATTTTGAAAGCGAGCCCGAATTCCCCGCTGAGCTTGAGCGTATCGTTAAGATTACCGACGGTGTTTTACGTGTAATGGTAATCAAGAAGTAATGGAGGAAAAAAGATGTTTAATCTGGTAGTTTTAACAGGTCGTCTTACAGCCGACCCCGAATTAAAGACAACCCCAAATGGTGTTCCGGTAACATCATTTTCCATTGCTGTAAACCGCAATTACCGTGCAGGTGAGGAACAGCAGACCGATTTCATCAACATTGTTGCATGGCGTCAGAGAGCTGAATTCATCACCAAGTATTTTACAAAAGGCAGTATGATTGGTATTGAAGGTTCAATCCAGACCCGCAGATACCAGGACAAAAACGGTAACAACCGCACCGCTTTTGAGGTTGTGGCTAACAATGTTCAGTTTGTGGAATCCAAGCGTGATTCTGCAGGTGCTCCCTCTATGCCGAGTGAGCCTGCTTCCTTCAGCAATGCCGATGCAAACGATTTTGCTGATTTAGGCAGTGTAACTGATGATGATTTACCGTTTTAATTAAAAAATAAACTTTAAGGAGGCTTTTAAAATGGAGAACGAGAGAAACGATAGACCTATGCACAAGAAAGCTCGCAAAAAGGTTTGCCATTTCTGTGTTGACCGTGTTGAAAGCATTGATTATAAGGACGTTGCCCGTCTTCGCAAGTTCATTTCTGAGCGTGCAAAGATTCTTCCCCGCCGTGCAACCGGCACCTGCGCTGCTCATCAGCGTGCTTTGACAACCGCTATTAAGCGTGCTCGTCAGATGGCATTACTTCCTTATGTTAATGACTAATTAACACATAAGTATTAAAATTAAGTGCTGATTCGCTTTAATGCAAATCAGCACTTTTTATTTTTTATTCGAAATATTTATCCAAACAGAATATCAAAGGTTTCTTTGAGATAAGCCGTTGCCGAAACGCCCTGCGTAGACGGCACATAGAAAATACAGTAGCACAATACAATAAGCAAAACAAGCAAAACAATTGAAAGTATTAAAATCGGTAAACCGAATCCGCCTTTTATATGCGCCCTTTCTTCAAACAATTCGTCCTCGGTTACAAGGTCCTCAAAAACCTCTTCGTCCTTATAATAATCGGCATTCCTGCGGCGGTAGTCCTTAAGCGACATACCCTTATCATTATAGTGCATATCCGACTCAACAGCCATTTCATCATCAAAAGAGGCAAACTCACCCGAATCGGGCATTTCAATTTCGGTTTCCTCGTAATCGTCCTCGTCGGTCAAAAGCCCCATATCCTCGGTTTCATAACCCTCGTTTTCAATCTCGTCGGTATCGGTTATATAATCGTCGTCATTCTCCGTAGTCTCGGGTATTTCCTCGGCAGTATCCGTATCTGTTTCCTCGAAAACAAAGCTACTGTCATCTTCAAAGAAATCATCATCTTCATCAATTCCTGCGGTTTCTTCAATAAACGCCGCTGTGGGAATCTCTGCTAATTCAGGGATAGCAACATCCTCTGGCAAATCTGCCGCCTCGTGCTTTGGTGCAGCAGTATTTTCTCCCGAAACCGAAGCCGCCTTTTCCTTAAGGTCGAGGGCACACAGCTCCTCAATATACGGGTGAATAAGATTTTTCATAACCGACTTGCGGACATTCTTATTATCGGTCAGCACAATCATAGTCTGCGGACCCTTTTCTATTATGCAACCGCCGAAATATCCTTCGGGAGTAACTAAAGGCGTAGAACCGTTAATTATACTGATTTCATCGTCCGAATCTATACCGTAAGCCGCATTGTCAGCCACCGTCAGCTTACTTCCGGTAGCTCCTGCCGCAATGCTTATTACACCGTCCTCCCCGAAAAGCTTGCCAACAATAATTATAACTCTACTGCGTGATACCGCACGTGCAAGCGAATGAACCAAGGTCTTTTTATCAGGAGCTTTGTCGGTAAGAAGTCTCATTCTGCAACAGCCGCAAAGGTTAAATTCCATTTCAAAATCGGTATTTGTTTTATAATAGGCAATATCAACTTTAATATTCTGAAACATTTTATTCTTCCTTTCTTTAATTTCCCTCAGCCTCGACAAATTTTTCGGGCTTTTTTACTCCCTTAGTTTCATACCATTTTGCGGGATAGAGCGGCTCGGGATTGGTGTGGGCTTCGTTATTGGCGGCGGATTTATCCTCACCGTCACTCAGCCTTTTTGCCATAACCACAAGTCTGGCATTAGGGAAATCTCCCGCACAGGTAACAAGTGTCAGCAATTGGTCATCAAAATCGACCTCAACATTAGTATTTATAATACTTCGTTTCTTTGCCTCATCTACCCAGGAGTTGAAATCATTTTCATCATAAAACTGTTTTCTGAAAAGATTGTAAATATAGCCGTCATCATCTTTTTTAGATGCATTAAGAACAAAAACCGCATATATTCTGTAAACGTGTTTTTCACCGAAAAGGGTTAGTTTTACGGTTGAATTTTCCTTGTAAAAACTCAAGTTCCTCAACTTTTTAAGACTGCCGAACATAGAACCGTTTTTCATTTCGTGACCGTAAATAATAAGGTTTCTGTCACACTCTTTCTCGGTAATAATGTTTTCATAATCAAAATAAAGTGCACCGTAAACACTCGACTCTTTCTTCTGATTGTGATTAAGATAAAAGCTGTTATTATCGGTCTGGTAAACGGGGTGGTCAACACCAGCCCCCTTAAGACTTAACCAGCCACGAAAATCGCTGTTAAGCTTTTTGAGCTTATCTTCGGGGCTTTCCTTTTTTACAACTGTATTCTCGGTATCGGTCTGCGTTTCTTCTACGGGGGATTCGTACCAAATCTGACGGGTATCCTCGATTATATTCTTTTCCTTTTCGGCGTTCAAAAAATAATTTGCAATGTATGTTCCCGAAACCACCAGGGTAATAAAGGAAATCAGGAATACGATTTTTATTATAATCTGTTTGAGATTATCACGCTTGTTCGGAATGTAGGATTCGTACATTCCTATAAAAAAGTTTTTTAATTTAGTAGAATTCATAATTACAATTCCTTTATATAATCATCAATTAACCGCAAAAGATTGCAGACCGCTTCCATTCTTACGGCTTGCCGCCCTTTATTTTGCAGGTTAAGCAATTCCGTTTTAGTACCGTTTTTTCCGTTTACTGCAATAAAAATATATCCTACGGGGTGCCCCTCACTACTGTCAGGACCTGCAACACCCGTTACCGAAGCACCTAAATCGGAGCTTGCTGTTTTTCGCACGTTTTCTGCCATCTGACGGGCAGTTTCCTCACTTATTGCCCCTAATTTTTCCAAGGTTTCATTTCCGACCTTTAAAACCTCATTCTTAATCCTGCAGGAATATGAGGTAACCCCCAATTCAAACACCTGCGAAACACCCGAAACAGAAGTAAGCGCCGCAGAGACTAACCCTCCGGTGCAGGATTCTGCCGTAGCTAAGGTCAGTTTTTTCTGTTTCAATAATTCTACCGTGTTTTCGGCTGCTTTAATTAAAATGGGGTTCATTGCAAAAGCTCCTTTAGTCTATATATGTATACGACGTCTCGGCAATAGCTTTTTCTATAAGACCGTCTATATCAAGTCCGCTTTCTGCCTCCTCACATTGAGCCAAAGTCGGACGAGTTTTCGGGTGCTTGGGTGTAAATACCGTACAGCAATCCTCATAAGGGAGAATTGAAGTCTCAAAGGTGTCAATAACACGGGAGATTCTTACAATTTCCTCCTTATCCATACCTATAAGCGGACGCAATACCGGCATATTGCATACCGCATCGGTTGTAACCAAAGCGGGCAAGGTCTGGCTTGCTACCTGACCGAGACTCTCCCCCGTAATAAGCGCCAGACTTCCCTCTTTTTGGGCAATTTTCTGGGAAATGCGCATCATCATTCTGCGCATTATAAGGGTGAAATAATCCTCAGGACAGTTTTTTGCAATTTCGTCCTGAATCTCGGTAAAAGGAACAATTGCAAGATTTATACAGCCTGCATACTTAGATACCTTTGAAAGCAGGGTTTTAACCTTCATTTCGGCTCTGGCGCTCGTATAAGGTGGACTTGCAAAATGAATTGCGTTAAGTCGCAGTCCCCTTTTTGCCATTGTCCATGCAGCCACGGGGCTGTCAATTCCGCCGGAAATCAAAATCGAAGCTATACCTGCCGTGCCTACGGGCAAACCGCCTGCACCTGCAATCTGTTCTCCTCTGACATAGGCGCCGTAATCCCTTATTTCAACATTAACTATCAAATCAGGGTTGTGGACATCTACCTTTAAATGATGATATTCACTCAGTAGCTTTCCGCCTAATTCTCTGCATATTTCGGGAGAGGTAAGTGGAAAATTTTTGTCCGCACGTTTGGCCTCAACCTTAAACGTTCTTATATTTTCCATACTTTCCCTTAAATATACAACCGATTTTTCGAGTATATCATTTATATCCTTTTCGCAAACACAAGCCCTGCTGAATGCGGCTATTCCGAATACACGGCTTATTCTTACAAGCGCTTCTTCAAAATCAAAATCCTCGTCCTTAGGCTCTAAATAAATTGTAGACTGTGCCTTACGGATAGTGAATTCGCCTAAATCCTTTATTCTGCGCTTCATATTTTTGATAAGTGCATCTTCAAAATTGCTTCGGTTAAGCCCCTTTAATGCCAGCTCACCGTTTTTAATCAGTATAATTTCTTTCATATCTTACTCCTTGTAAGCCTTGCCGCCGCTTCCTTTAAGCCGGAAATCAGCGAGTCAATATCCTCTTTTTTGTTATATCTTGAAAAACTGATTCTGAGTGCCGAATCGCTCTGTGCACGACTGAGTCCCAAAGCCGACAGCACATAGCTCTGCTCCCCTTTAGCACAGGCACTTCCCGAAGAAACGTATATTTCCTTACTCTCCAAAAAATGAAGCAAGGTTTCCGAGCGGTAACCCGGTACAGAAATATTAAGTATATACGGAATAGAATCCTCGGGGGAGTTAATATTTATAAATCCCGAATCGGCAAATACCTTTACTGCATAATCACGCACTTCGGTCATTTTTTCATATTGAGCCTTTATATCGGGCAAATCCTCAACCGCACCCAAAAGTCCTGCTATTAAAGGTACCGCCTCTGTGCCGGAACGTCTGCCCTTTTCCTGACCGCCGCCAGTAATAAAGGGACTTAAATTCACGCCCTTTTTGCAGTACAAAAAGCCTATACCCTTAGGACCGTGTATCTTGTGACCGCTCGCCGACAGCATATCCACACCCAGCTTTTTAACATTTACGGGTATTTTGCCATAAGCCTGAACGGCATCTGTATGTATAATCGCACGAGGGGCAATTTTCCTTATAAGCTTTACCGCTTCATTTACAGGCTGTATAGTACCAATCTCGTTATTAACAAGCATAATGCTTACAAACACAGTCTTACTGTCAAGATTTTTTTCCAGCTCGTCGAGTGAGATTTTACCGTCCTTGCCTACCGAAAGCCTTACAATTTGGAATCCTTCGTTTTCAAGTCTTTTTACGGTATTCAGCACCGACGGATGCTCAATTGCGGTAGTAATTATCTTATTTCCGCTGCTTTTTTTAAAGAGTGATGTCATAATAGCGGTGTTGTTAGCCTCGGTACCGCTACCGGTGAATATTATTTCGTCAGATGATGCCGATATTGATTTAGCCACCGCTTCACGTGCTTTATTCATAAGCATTTCGGCTTCAAAGCCCAACGTGTGAAGTGAGGAGGGATTCCCCCAATTATCGCACAAAGCATTATTTATATATTTAACTGCCCTGTCACTAGGCTTGGTTGTAGCACTGTTATCAAGATAAACCATTAACTCCGTCTTCCATCAAAAAAATATACATTATACATTATACTACATTTTTTTCATTAACACAACACCAAAAATCACAAGTAATAAAATATTTTTTCAAATAATATTACTCTACTGAAGGGGTTGATGTTTTGAACCATATTTTAAATACTCTATACGATTTAATTTCAGGAATTTTTCCGCTTGTTTTACTGATTTTATGCGGAGTTTTTTTATCAATCAAGGGAAAATTCTTTCAAATAACACGTTTTTTTGAATCCATAAGGCTCTTCAAAAAAGCCTATACCTCCAAAAAAGGCAAGGAATTTTCGTCATTCAAGGCGGCTTGTACCTCTCTTTCTGCCGCAGTAGGTACGGGAAATATTGCAGGAGTGGCAGGAGCTGTGAGCATTGGCGGTGCAGGAGCTGTATTCTGGATGTGGGTAAGTGCTCTTTTTGGAATGGCAATAAAGGCGGCGGAAATAACCCTTGCGGTAAAATTCAGGGAAAAACACGGTTGCGAATATTCGGGAAGTCCTATGCACTACATAAAAAACGGACTTTCAAAGCGATATAAGCCCTTGGCATATTTGTTTTGCTTTGCGGGGATTCCCTCGGTTTTTTGCACGGGAAACATAACCCAGACCAATGCGGCGGTAAGCTCGCTGAATCTGACATTTGTTCCCCGACTTATTTTAGGAATTATATTCTGTCTGCTTACACTGTTAGTAACCATAGGCGGATTCAGCACAATAGGTGCATTTACCGAAAAAATTGTTCCCTTGATGTCGGTACTTTATATAATAATTTGTGGCTCGGTTATAATTTTTAATATTGACTTTCTGCCGTCAGCCTTTAAAATGATAATAAAGGGAGCTTTTAACCCAAAAGCTGTGACCGGCGGTGCAGTAGGCTCTGCAATAACTTCCGCCTTAATAGGTGCCGAGCGTGGTATTTTTTCCAACGAAGCAGGACTTGGTACTGCAGGAATTGCCCACTCTGCCGCAACCGATGCCGACCCGAAATACCAAGGACTTTTCGGAATAGTTGAGGTTTTTGTTGACACAATTTTACTTTGTACTCTTACAGCCCTTACCCTGCTTTGCAGCGGAATTGAGCTCGGCTACGGCACGCCCGCGTCTTCGCCGCTTGTAATAAAAGCTATTTCGACCCTTTATTCCAATGCCGCTACTCCGCTGATTTCTGTAATGCTCTGCCTTTTCGCCTTTTCGAGTATAATCGGCTGGGCGGCTTACGGGCAGATTTTCACCGAATTTGCTTTGCCGCAGAAATACAAACGTTATTTTTTGTATATATACCCTTTAGGCTGTATAATAGGTGCTGTCGCCAATACAGAATTTGCATGGAATATTGCCGCATTTTTTAACGGAATAATGCTGCTTATAAACTTGCCCGTGCTTATTTTACTTAACGATAAAGCACTTACATTTTTAAATAAAAGAGGAAAAAAAGATGTTAGAAAAAAGAGTGAATTCAATAAGTGATTTTTTAAGTGAGGATACCGCCGCTATTATCACTTCTGACGCAAACCGCCTTTATTTTACCGGCTTTGCGTCATCTGCAGGAACGGTACTGATAACTAAAAAACGCTGTATCTTTTTGATAGATTTCAGGTATTACGAAAAGGCAAAAGCAACGGTTAAGCACGCCGAGGTTGTACTTTGCGAGCGCCTTTTCAGCCAGATTTGTGACATTTTAAAGCAGGAAAACGTTAAAAAGGTGCTAACAGAAACCGAAAGCCTTACCCTTTCATCCTATAAAAGAATTAAAAAGGCTTTGGGTGAATTTACTGTCAGCACTTCTGATGATTTAAGCCGAAAAATTATAGCTTTACGTAGCATAAAAAGCAAACAAGAGCTTGAGCTTATTAAAAAAGCCCAAGCCCTTACGGACGATACCTTTAATTATATTTTAAACCATATTTCACTCGGACAAACCGAGCGTGATATTATGCTCGATATGGAATTTTTTATCCGCAAAAACGGAAGCGACGGTGTTTCCTTTGATTTTATTGTAGTATCGGGTAAAAATTCCTCTCTACCGCACGGTGTACCTACCGAAAAGCGTGTAGAAAAAGGTGATTTTATAACTATGGATTTTGGCGCTGTAGTAGGCGGTTACCGCTCGGATATGACACGTACCGTAGCCTTAAATTATGTAACCGACGAGCAAAAGCTGATATATAATACCGTACTCAGCGCACAACAAGCCGCACTAAAAGCCATTAAACCCAATGTTAAGTGCTGTGATATTGATAAAATTGCACGTGATGTTATCGGGAACGCCGGATACTCCGACTGTTTTGGGCACGGACTCGGTCACAGCGTAGGAATTGAAATCCACGAATCCCCCGCTTTTAACACACGTGATACAACTCTACTCAAAAGCGGTACGGTTATGACGGTAGAGCCGGGAATTTACATTGAAAATAAATTCGGTGTCAGGATTGAGGATATGGTATACGTTACCGAAGAAAACTTCGAAAACCTGACTAAAAGCCCCAAAGAGTTAATTATCCTCTGATTCCTTTTTGAAAATTTCAATTGCCTCATCAAGACTTAAAAGTTCTTTAAACATAAGCGCTTTTATATCCTCACTAAAGGGTACAATATCAGCGATACCTATGCACTTCATTCCCGCCTTTGCCCCTGCCCTTATTCCGTTTGCGGAATCCTCAAAAACAAAGCAGTTCTCTGGCTTTACCCCCATAAGCTCGGCAGTTTTCAAAAATACATCGGGCGCAGGCTTTCCGTTCTCTACCTCTGTTCCGCAAACAATTGCATCAAAGTAGTCCACAGCATCAACCTCGTTCAAGTGATGCATAACCGACGGTCTCGAAGTACCCGAAGCCAAACCGATTTTAACATTATTTTGCTTTAAAAAACTTATGAGCTTTTCTGCTCCCTTTTTAAAGGTTACTATCATATTTTCGTCTATGTACTGCCTTGCGGCTTTGTCAAATTCCTCGATATTTATATCGGGGAAATTTTGCTTTAAATAGGCATTACTACCATTTTTATTCATTCCGCAAACATTTACAATATGGTCGCCTACCCCTTTGTAGCCCTGCAAAAGTCCTGCATACTCCCAGGCAGGGATACATATACGCTGTGTATCGAGTAAAGTTCCGTCCATATCGAATATTACGCTGTACATACCCATCATCTCCGTAAAAAAAGTTTATATTCCCAACAGCCTAAACGCATTTTTATGGCTGATTTTTTCCATATCACTGTCGCCGATTCCAAGCGAATTCAGCAAGCGCATTTCCATATCGGCTGTGTGCCAGGGTGAATCTGTACCAAAAAGCATTTTATCTACACCGTGCGCATCTAAAATTTTCTGCGCATAGTATTTAGGCATCTGGGAATATCCGAAAGATGTATCAAAATATATATCCTTTCCACAAAGCCTTTTTAAGGTTTCCTCAAAACAGCCGACTCCGCCCCAATGTGCCGCAATTACAGGGCTTTCAAACCAGCTAAGCGCCCTTTCCATTTTATCGGGTGTAGCACCGTAAGGCGGCGGAAAACCATAATCGTGACCTGCATGAAAAACAGTAATAAGACCGAGCTTTGAAATCTTTTTATAAATCGGCTTCATTTTTTCGTCATCTACCGAAAAGCCCTGATAATCGGGGTGAAGTTTTACGCCTTTAAGTCCCAAATCCTTTATTCTGTCCAATTCATAAAGTACATCTTCGCTGTCGGGAAAAACCGAGCCAAAGGATATAATTTTCTCACCGTCACTTATAGCGGCGGCAAAATCATTAACGCTTTTTTGCTGATGTGCATTTGTTGCAATATTAAGCACAACCGCCTTATCGACACCGCTTTCCCCCATCAGCTTTTTAAGCCCGCCGAGCGTGCCGTCGGTATGATTTTTAAGTCCGCCCGACGCAAAAGACAGCTTCTCAACCGCCTTTTGAGCAATTTTTTCAGGGAAACAATGTGTATGAAAATCAATAAGCATAAAAATGCACCTCAACTATATTAAAACCAAAAAATTATTCTTTATACAGTATAATGCAAAACAAAATCAAATTCAATACACGAAAAAAATTTTATCGATTTTTAAAATTTGTGAATAGCTTTGTGATTTTCTTCCAAATCACATAAAAAAACTGTTCCGCAGGCGAGCGTTCAACAACGATAACCTTTTTATATTCACCACACGATTCGCACAGGTATTCCTCATCGGTAAGCACATATTTACTTTCAGGATAACTTGTTCCGTTTAATTCATTCCAACAATCCACGCATATTTCTGACATTTATATCACCTTTATTTTGGAGTTTTATGAATATTATATCAAATATGCATTGCAAATGCAATGCATATTTTTGTGCAATTTGCAACTAAAATAAGAGCAGTACAAATGTATTGCGAGGTAACAATATGTCCAAATTCAAAATACCGTCCATACCTGCCACTGTAAATAAAACCATTCGCTTTCCAAACGATGTTGTAGAGCAGGTTGAAAACGCAATAAAAGGAAAGGAATGCACCTTTTCCGCCTTTGTAATAGCCGCTGTGCGCAATGCATTGGAGGATTTAAAAGAATAATATAAAGTATACAAAAACACCGTAGCTTACTACAAATAAAGCTACGGTGTTTAACTTTTAAATTATTTTGCGTAGTCTACCGCACGGCTTTCTCTGATAACATTTACCTTTATCTGACCGGGGTATTCAAGCTCATTTTCAATCTTTTCAGCAATCTGATGTGACATCAGTATCATCTCATCATCGCTTACAACTTCGGGCTTAACTACGATACGCACTTCACGTCCTGCCTGAATAGCAAAGGAGGTTTCAACTCCGTTGAAAGAATTGGCGATTTCTTCAAGCTTTTCAAGACGTTTGATGTAGTTTTCAATGTTCTCTCTTCTGGCCCCCGGGCGTGCAGCGGAAATTGCGTCAGCCGCCTGAACAATGCAGGCAATAACGGTTTTCGGCTCAACATCACCGTGGTGAGCGTGGATAGCATTGATAATAGTGTCATTCTCACGGTACTTTTTAGCCGCCTCAACACCAAGCTGGATATGTGAGCCCTCCTGCTCGTGGTCAAGTGCCTTACCAATATCGTGAAGCAATCCTGCACGCTTAGCAAGAGTAACATCTGCTCCCATTTCTGCGGCAAGAAGTCCCGAAAGGTGGCAAACCTCCATAGAATGATTAAGCACATTCTGTCCGTAACTGGTACGGTAACGAAGCTTACCGAGCAAGCGTATAATTTCAGGATTCAGATTATGAATTCCTGCATCTATCATAGCACGCTCGCCCTCCTGCTTAATGGTAGCCTCCACTTCAGCAGTAGCCTTTGCAACGGTCTCTTCAATTCTGCCCGGATGAATACGTCCGTCCAGAATAAGCTTTTCAAGCGCTACACGTGCGATTTCACGTCTTACCGGGTCAAAGCTTGAAAGGGTAATAGTTTCGGGAGTATCGTCAATAATAAGATCAACACCAGTAGCAGTTTCCAATGCTCTTATGTTTCTACCCTCACGACCGATGATTCTACCCTTCATTTCGTCATTAGGCAGAGCTACAACCGATACGGTCATTTCAGAAGAATGGTCTGCAGCACAGCGCTGGATTGCGTGACCGATAATGTTCTTGGCAATTTTATCAGCTTCGTCCTTTGTCTGCTGCTCATATTCCATAATCTTAACAGCTTTTTCGTGGGTCAATTCACCGTCAAGCAGCTCTAAAAGGTGGGTTTTAGCCTGCTCTTTAGTAAAGCCCGAGATCTTCTCCAAAAGATCCATCTGTGACTGCTTAATGCGGTCACATTCTTCAAGTTTTGCATCAATGTCACGTGAACGCTGTGCCAGCTTTTCTTCCTTGATTTCAAGATTATCAATCTTTTTGTCCAAGGATTCTTCCTTCTGCTGGATACGGTGTTCCTGACGCTGCACCTCACTTCTGCGCTCACGAAGATCCTTTTCGGTCTCCTGACGCATCTGGTGAATTTCATCCTTTGCTTCAAGCAAAGCTTCTTTTTTCTTTGATTCGGCATTTTTAATAGCATCATTAAGTATGCGCTTGGCCTCTTCTTCCGCCGAGCCAATTGTCGCCTCTGCCGACTTACGTCTGTAAGCCGAGCCGATAACAAAGCCCAATACTGCACATACTAATGCTGCAACGCCTCCGATAACATAGGGCATAACAGCACCTCCAAATATAGTAAACACGGATTTGACCCTATGGGCGAGTAGTGCAACCAAAAATGAAAATAAAACTTTTTTCTGCCTGAATCGACAAAAACCAAACATTTTCATACTAAAAAGGTCTTCTGATGCCGAGGGATACGGGACCGTGATTTGCCCGTGATACAATAGTTTTTTACCTGCGGTTCGCCACTTCCGCCAATAAATTTAATTTAATATCTTAAGTATTTTACCACCTTATCTACAATCTGTCAAGAAACTTATGTAATTTTTTAGCAATTATGTGCAAAAAAATTATCAAGTTTTTTTATCATTTATTTACATAGCAAAAAATTTTTGCTATATATAATAATTTTCTTGAAAAATGATGAAAATTGTTATAAAATAACTCTGTTAAGGGGATATCGTTTTTCGGTATGTTGCTTTGTTAATTTTTAAGCTGTCCTTAAAAGGCAGCCGTTTGAAAGGATAAATGTTTTATGGAAAAACAAGAGCGTAGAGTTGGTACTGTTTCAAGAGGTATCCGCTGTCCTATTATCAGGCAGGGTGATGACCTTGCAGCAATGATTACCGAAAGTGTGTTACTCGCAGCGCAGGACGAGGGCTTCGAATTGCGTGACCGTGATGTAATATCGCTTACCGAATCAATAGTAGCCCGTGCTCAGGGCAACTATGCAACTATTGACAATATTGCCGAAGATGTAAAGGCAAAATTCGGCGGTGAAACCATAGGTGTTATATTCCCTATCCTTTCCCGTAACCGCTTTGCTATCTGTCTTAAGGGAATCGCAAAGGGAGCTAAAAAAATTGTTTTGATGCTCGCCTACCCTTCCGACGAGGTCGGAAACGAACTTGCCGATTGGGATAAGATTGATGAAGCAGGAATAAATCCCCATTCTGACGTTTTGTCTTTAGAGCGCTACCGTGAGGTTTTCGGTGTTCACCCACTTGAATTTACAGGCGTTGACTATGTTGCTTATTACGAGAATCTTATAAAAGAATGCGGTGCTGAGGTTGAAATCATTTTCGCTAACCAGGCAAAGGCAATACTCGACTATACAGACTGCGTTTTAACCTGTGATATTCACACTCGTGCCCGCACAAAACGTCTTTTAAAGGCTGCAGGTGCTAAAAAAGTTTACGGTCTTGACGAAATTATGAACGCTCCCATAAACGGCAGCGGATATAACGAGAATTACGGTCTTTTAGGCTCTAATAAGTCTACCGAGGAAACCGTTAAGCTTTTCCCACGTGATTGCCAGGACTTGGTTGAGGATATTCAGAGCCGTATTAAGGCTGCAACAGGTAAAAATGTTGAGGTTATGGTTTACGGTGACGGCGCATTTAAAGACCCTAAGGGCAAAATCTGGGAACTTGCTGACCCGGTTGTTTCTCCTGCGTTTACAAGCGGACTTGTAGGAACTCCCAACGAGTTAAAGCTTAAGTATCTTGCCGACAACGATTTCAAGGATTTATCGGGCGACGAGCTTAAAAAGGCTATAAGCGATAGTATTAAGGCCAAAAATGGTAGCCTTGTAGGAAATATGGCAGCTCAGGGTACTACTCCCCGTCAGCTTACCGACCTTATCGGTTCTCTTTGTGACTTGACCAGTGGCTCAGGTGACAAGGGTACACCCGTAGTCCTCGTTCAGGGTTACTTCGATAACTATACAAACTAAGGAGGAAACAACAATGGAAATCAGTGTACGTCCCGAATCAATGGTTCGTATTACAACTAAAGAATTAGCAGATGCCTTTATTGCAGAACAGATTGAGGCTGTACGTAAGCAAGTAGGTGACAAAAAGGTTCTTTTGGCGCTTTCAGGCGGTGTTGATTCCTCAGTAGTAGCCGCACTTCTTATTAAAGCAATCGGCAAACAGTTAGTCTGCGTTCACGTAAACCACGGTCTTATGAGAAAAGACGAGTCCGAGAATGTTATAAAGCTTTTTGAAGGCGAGCTTGACGCTAACCTTATCTATGTTGACGCTACCGACCGTTTCCTCGATTTGCTCGCAGGTGTTTCTGACCCTGAGAGCAAGCGCAAGATTATCGGTGCTGAATTTATAAATGTATTTGCCGACGAAGCCCGTAAGCTTGAAGGTGTTTCCTATTTAGCTCAGGGAACAATTTATCCCGATATACTCGAAAGCATCAAGCAAGCAGAGGGTAAAAAGGCAGTTAAATCCCACCATAATGTAGGCGGACTTCCCGAAGACCTTAATTTTGAGCTTGTAGAGCCAATAAAGCTTCTCTTTAAGGACGAAGTTCGTGTTGTTGGTGAGGCTTTAGGTCTTCCGCACGCAATGGTTTACCGTCAACCCTTCCCCGGTCCCGGCTTAGGCGTTCGTTGCTTGGGCGCAATTACGAGAGACCGTCTCCACGCACTGCGTGAGGCTGATGCTATCTTACGTGAGGAGTTTGACAAAAACGGCCTTGCAGGAAAGGTATGGCAGTATTTTATCGCTATTCCTGATATAAAGAGCGTAGGTGTTAAGAATGAGAGCCGCTATGAAGGCTGGCCTGCAATCATTCGTGCAGTAAACACTACCGACGCTATGAGCGCTACTATCGAAGAAATCCCATACCCGATTCTCCACCATATTACTGATAGAATCACCCATGAGGTAGAAGGTATCAACAGAGTTCTTTTAGATCTCACACCTAAGCCAATCGGCACAATAGAGTGGGAATAATACCAAAAACGCTGAAAACCCGCATAAACACTGGGTTTTTGAGGTTTCAAAAAGCCTCGTGACAACGTTTTGACAACAATTTCAGATTATTTATAAATAAAGAGCTAACAGATTTTTGTTACAAAGTCTGTTAGCTCTTTTTTGTTTTTATTCTTTGACGGTTACATAGCGTCTAACGATTTTGGCTTTTTCAAAAAAGTCTTTTTCGTAAAGCGAGGACTTTTCGACGGGGCAAGAAAACCCTTTTGATAAACAGTATTGCTTCATTGTGTTAACGAACCACTCATCGGCTCTAGGATCAAAAGTAATAGATTTGATGAAGGTCAGAGGATCAAAGTCAAAACCCATTACAGGAATATCCCAACAGTTTGGGATTTCTCGATACGCTTGTAGGCATACCAAAAGTCGCACTTCGTTTTCGTGTTTGAACGCTTCACGCTTTAATGCCATATCTCCAGCGTAACAATAGGATCTGTTTTCAGCTATTTCGTTTCGCTTTTGAATGTAATTGTCTTTATTGAAATAAATGACCTTAGCTAAAACAGCTCTCCTTAAATCTTGAATTTCTCGAAAACAATCTACATTGGTTTCGATCATTATGCCTTG
>JAZQHX010000261.1:0-2043 GCA_045540835.1 Acutalibacteraceae bacterium
CAATGAACGTTGGCGACATCATCAAGGCTGACATTTTCGCAGAAGGAGACGCAGTAGACGTAAGAGGTACTTCCAAGGGTAAAGGCTATGCCGGCACAATCAAGCGCTGGAACTTCGGCCGTCTTAAGGAATCTCACGGTACAGGCCCTGTTCACCGTCACGGTGGATCACTCGGTGCTTGCTCCAGCCCCTCACGTGTATTCAAGGGCAAGAAAATGGCAGGACACCTCGGTAACGAACGTGTAACCGTTCAGAACCTGAGTGTAGTTAAGGTAGACGCAGAAAAGAATATCATCGCTGTTAAGGGTGCCGTTCCCGGTCCCAAGGGCGGAATCGTAGTTCTTTTCGACAGCGTTAAAGCTTAAGGGAAGGAGTGTTTGAATTATGCCTAATATAGCAGTACTCGATATGGCAGGCAACAATGTGGGCGAAATCACATTAAGCGATGCTATCTTCGGAATCACCCCTAACGCAGCAGTTATGCACGCAGCAGTTATCAACTACCTTGCAAACCAGCGTCAGGGCACACAGTCCACTCTGACCCGTACAGAAGTTTCCGGTGGCGGTAAGAAGCCTTGGAGACAAAAAGGAACAGGTCACGCAAGACAGGGCTCTACAAGAGCACCTCAGTGGAGACACGGCGGTATTGTTCACGCACCCAAGCCGAGAGATTATTCCTACTCTCTCAACAAGAAGGTACGTAGACTCGCATTAAAGTCTGCTTTGTCTGACAAGTTCGCAACAGGCGACCTTATAGTACTCGACGAGTTAAAGCTTGAGACTTACAAGACAAAGGTTGTTGCTGATTGCTTAAAGGCAATAAATGCCGGCAAGAAAGCACTTATCGTTCTTGAGAACAATGACGCTTTTGCAGTAAAGAGCATCGCAAACATCGCTGGTGCTAAGTCTGCACAGATTAACACAATCAACACCTATGACGTAATCAATGCCGATACATTGGTAATCGTTAAGGGTGCAGTAGCTAAGCTTGAGGAGGTATACGCATAATGAAAACCGCACAGGACATCATTATTGCTCCGGTTATCACCGAAAAGAGCATGGCAGGTATTGCCGATAAGAAATATACCTTTAAGGTAGCTAAAGATGCTAACAAGATTGAAATCGCAGAAGCAGTTGAGAAGATTTTCAAGGTTGACGTTCAGAAGGTTAACACCATCAACGTTCGTGGCAAAATGAAGAGAATGGGTCGCTACAGCGGCTACACAGCTTCCTGGAAAAAGGCTATCGTTACTTTGAAAGCCAATTCCAAGCCGATTGAATTCTTCGACGGTCTTATGTAATTAACTGTTAGCTGGGTAATCGCTAAACTCAATCAATAATGTTTTTTCGGCGACAGGTGCGGCGAAAAAAACACCTTGTAAGCGAAAAATGTTCAACATTTTTCAAGAGTGCAGGGGTGATGTCAGAGGGGACAGAGTGCAGTCAAAATCAGATTTTGCGAACGGAGTCCCATCTGAGGAGCGCAGCGACATTCCCCGGTGATGTATGAAGCCACTTGTAGTGACTTCGCTAAGCCAAAATATAGGAGAGTGAAATTAAAATGGCTATTAAACATTACAAGCCGACTACCAACGGTCGCCGTAATATGACAAGCATGGATTATTCCGAGTTGTCAAAGGTAGCACCTGAAAGAAGTCTGCTTGCGCCAATTAAGAAGAATGCCGGTAGAAATAGCTACGGCAGAATCACCGTTCGCCACAGAGGCGGCGGAAACCGCAGAAAGTACAGAATTATAGATTTCAAGAGAGAGCGTTTTGGAATTCCCGCAACTGTTCTTACCCTTGAATATGATCCTAACCGTTCTGCATTTATCGCCCTCGTTCAGTACGAGGACGGCGAGAAGCGTTACATTATCGCTCCTCAGGACTTAAAGGTTGGAGACGTGGTAGTAAGCGGTCCCGATGCTGATATTAAGCCCGGTAACGCATTACCCCTCGTAAACATCCCTGTTGGTACCTTTATCCACAACATCGAGCTTTATCCCGGAAAGGGTGCTCAGCTTGCCCGCTCTGCCGGTAACAT
>JAZQHX010000262.1:0-3368 GCA_045540835.1 Acutalibacteraceae bacterium
CAGGCACTCAGGCTTGCTTAGCTTTGAAGGAAGAGGGATACGAGGTTGTGCTTTGCAACTCCAACCCTGCAACAATTATGACCGATACTACAATTGCGGACAAGGTTTATATGGAGCCGCTTACCCTCGAGTATATAGCAAAGATTCTCCGCTACGAAAGACCCGATGCTATTGTTCCCGGCATCGGCGGACAGACAGGTCTTAACCTTGCTATGCAGTTAGAAGAAAAGGGAATCCTTAAAGAATGCGGCGTTGAGCTTTTGGGCACAAGCAAAGAAAGTATTGAAAGAGCCGAGGACAGAGAGCTTTTCAAAGAGCTTTGCCAGTCGATAGGCGAGCCTACCATTCCTTCCGAAATCACATACAGCATTGAAGAAGCAAAGGAAGCTGCAAACAGAATCGGTTACCCCGTAGTTTTGCGTCCTGCCTTTACTTTAGGCGGTACCGGTGGCGGATTTGCTTACAATGAAAAAGAATTAGAAGAAGTTGGTCTTAATGCCTTCAAGCTTTCTCCCGTTCATCAGGTTCTTATTGAAAAGAGTGTTAAGGGCTACAAGGAAATTGAGTTTGAGGTTATGCGTGACTCAAAAGACCACGCTATTACAATCTGCGGTATGGAGAATATTGACCCCGTTGGTGTTCACACCGGTGACTCCTTGGTTGTAGCACCTATTCTGACCCTTAACGACCACGACCTTAAGATGCTTAACGACAGCGCTATTAAGCTTATCAAGGAATTAAAAATAGAGGGTGGCTGTAACGTACAGTTTGCACTTAACCCCAACTCGAGCGAATACTATTTAATTGAGGTTAACCCCCGTGTTTCCCGTTCTTCTGCTTTGGCTTCAAAGGCAAGCGGATACCCCATAGCACGTGTTACCGCCAAAATTGCTGTTGGTATGGCACTTGAAGAGATTGAAATTGCAAATACCACAGCCGCATTTGAGCCGAGACTTGACTATATCGTAGCAAAGCTCCCCCGATTCCCCTTTGATAAGTTTGCTGCCGCTCCCAATACCTTAGGCACACAGATGAAGGCTACGGGTGAGGTTATGGGTATAGGCTCTACCTTAGAAGAGTGCTTACTCAAATCGGTTCGTTCTCTCGAAACGGGTGCTTACCACTTCCATCTGCCTAAATTCGATAACAAGACCGAGGCTGAATTATTCGACTATATTAAAGAATTCAAGGACGATAATATTTTTGCAGTAGCACAGCTTATGCGCCTTGGTGTCAGCATTGAAAGATTACACGAGGCTACACAGATTACTGCTTACTTCCTCGAAGCAATCGAAAGAATGATAAAGCTTGAAACCAAGATTGCCGATAATAAGGGTGACGTTAAGGTACTCAAAGAGGCAAAGGTTATGGGCTTTAGTGATAAATTCATTGCAAAGCTTTGGAATATTACAGAGCGTGAGGTATTTGACCTTCGTAAAGCTGAGAATATGTTCCCCGTATACAGAATGGTTGATACCTGTCATACAAACGCATATATCCCCTACTTCTATTCTTCATATCAGGGTGAAAATGCTTCAAGACTTACCGACAATAAGAAAATTATCGTTTTAGGTGCAGGTCCTATCCGTATAGGTCAGGGTGTTGAATTTGACTATTCCACCGTTCACGCCGTTACCACAATCAAGAAATCGGGTTATGAAGCTATCATTATCAACAACAACCCCGAAACTGTTTCTACCGACTATACCTGTTCGGACAAGCTTTATTTTGAACCCCTTACCACAGAAGATGTTATGAACATCATCGAATTTGAAAAGCCAGAGGGTGTTATCGCTTCACTCGGCGGTCAGACCGCTATAAACCTGGCAGAGCCGCTTATGAAGCACAATGTTAAGATTATCGGTACCGACTGCGAGGCTATCGAGCGTGCAGAAAACCGTGACAGCTTTGAAAAGGTGCTTAAAGCCCTGAATATCCCCCAGCCGCAGGGTAAGGCTGTTACAAATATTGAAGCAGGGGTTGCCGCCGCTGCCGAAATCGGATACCCCGTACTTGTTCGCCCCTCATTCGTTTTAGGTGGACGTGCTATGCAGATAGTAGCCGACGAAGCACAATTACGCCACTACCTTAAAAACGCCGTTGAAATTGATGAAGACAAGCCGGTACTTGTTGATAAGTATATTTCGGGTAAAGAGGTTGAGGTTGACGCAATTTGTGACGGTAGAGACGTTTTCGTTCCCGGTATTATGGAGCTTGTAGAGCGTACAGGTATCCACTCGGGTGACTCAATAAGCGTATACCCCACATTCAGTATTTCCGATAAGGTTAAGGGCATAATTTTACAGTATGCTAAGAAATTAGGTCTTGGAATCGGCATTATCGGTCTTTACAATATCCAGTTTATCGTAGACGAAAATGATGACGTCTATATAATTGAAGTTAACCCCCGTTCCTCACGTACCGTTCCTTTCCTTTCAAAATCAACAGGATACTCTTTAGCTGACATTGCTACCGAGGTTATAATGGGCAAATCCCTTAAAGAGCAGGGAATATTCAGCATCTATCCTGACGAAAAGAACCGCTATTATGTAAAGGTTCCGGTATTCTCATTCAACAAGATAAGAGGTCTTGATGCTTATCTGTCACCCGAAATGAAGTCCACAGGTGAAGCTATCGGCTATGACGATAAACTTAACCGTGCACTCTATAAAGCACTTCAGGCAAGCGGTATGAAGTTACAGAATTACGGCACTGTTCTTGCTACTATTGCAGACTGTGATAAGGAAGAGGCTCTCCCCTTAATCCGCCGTTTCTATAACCTTGGCTTCAACATCGAAGCTACACAAGGCACAGCCGACTTCCTTAAGGCAAACGGAATCCGTACCCATGTAAGGAAGAAGATTGGTGAAGGCAGTGACGAAATCCCCGAGGCTATCCGTCAGGGTCACATTGCTTATGTTATCAACACCCGTGACATTAGCTCCTCTGCACCGATGACCGACGGTTATGAAATCCGCCGTCTTGCAACCGATAATAACGTTACAATCTTTACTGCTCTTGATACCGTTAAGGTTTTACTTGACGTATTAGAGGAAACAACAATCACTATTTCAACTATAGATGCTTAAAGGTGTGAATAATTATGATGAAGCAAGGAATTTATAAAATTCTTTACAATTTTGAATTAGCTCCCGGCGTTTTCAGAATGGTACTCGAAGGCGATACCTCAGCACTTTTAGCTCCCGGACAGTTTGTTAATATAAAGCTTGACGGTCAGTATTTGCGCAGACCGATTTCTGTTTGCGAATATGACAAAAAGACCATTGTTTTAATCTACAAGGTGGTAGGTGTCGGCACAGAACAAATGAGCAAAATGCAAGCAGGAGAAGAACTCGACCTGCTTGTAG
>JAZQHX010000263.1:0-3543 GCA_045540835.1 Acutalibacteraceae bacterium
TGAGCCTTGTATTCGGACCCCTGCTGTATTTTTTGCACAACGCGGAGTGAGCCCGAGCATATAAGTGCTAACAGCAACGGTAAAAAGTACGAATTTGAGACACGTCCCCTGCCCTTTTTCTTGTTTATTCCCGAAATTAACATCACAGGGACGGCGATTAATATGCCCAAAAAGCCCCAAAACGTTATTTTTTCTTGCCAAAAAACAGCACCCGAGAGCGTGGGAAGTAAAAATCCAAAGGAATAAATCGTTGCACAAATTCCTGTTTTTCCGTTTGATAGAGCTATCGTGTAAAACCATTGTGCGCACATAAGCAGCACGCCGTAGGTCAAGCCGAGAAGAACGGTCAAGGCGGAAAGCCCGCTGAACGAAAACAGGTTAACAACGAAGAGCGCGGCGCTGCCAACACCGAAAACGGCAGCCTGTATTAAGAAAAACTCTCGCCGTCTGAACAAAAACGGCGCAAAGCTCTTCATTAAAACGTTTCTCACCGATGCAAGCGAAGCGCTCACCAGCAGAAGCAACGCGGAAATAATGTCCATAAAAACCTCTAAGTCAGTTTTGTCTTTTTTAGGTATGAAGCCTTATAATCAAATAGCCACGGTTATTTCGTTTTTTCCCTTGCTTGATAAGGAAAACGTACCCTTGACCGTCTTTTCTTTGAAGGTGACTTCAATTTCGTAATCACCATAAAAGCCTCTGAAATTCACACAGCCCTCATCATTCAAGATTAAATTAAGCTCAGTATGCCATTTTTTATTGATTAAATTGTCAAGCGTGATGTAAGCTGGCTTTGGTGTCATATCGAATCTTAATAAGCCACCATAGTACACATTTTCACCCACTGTCATATTTCCCTGTGACCATCTTATAGCCTCGGGGGTTGGATTTTCAACGTAAGCATATCCGTCAACTAAATTCCAATAAATAATTTGCTCCATTGACGGATGTGAAAACCAAACAGTATATAAATATTCAAGAATTTTTGCTTGAATATCCTCGTCGGCTGTTTCGTTGGAGTAAGCAGGAATGGTTATTTCTGTTACCTGCAAATGCTTTGATAAATTAGAGTATAAATTCATATGGTCATAAAGGCATTTAGGATTATATAGATAGCTTGATTTAGCCATTTCGGACTCTCTGCTTTCAAACACGTGGAACTGTGCTCCAATGGCATCAATTCTTACACCTTTAAGCATATTTGCTTCGGTGTATGCGTAATAGCTATCAGTTGAACGGCAGTTTTCGCCCCAAAATGCCTCGGTATATTCATTTATAACCAGTTGATTATTGGGGAAATATTTTTCAGCTAACTTGAAGCACCATTCTATGTAGTCATTTTCATTATAAAATTCAGTGACCCTATGATTCCAAAGCATTTCGTTAGTTACTTCAATAGTCGGGATTTTATCTGCATATCTTTTTGCAATTTCCTTGTATCTTTCCTCAAGTGCTTCCTTAATCTCGTCAACCGTTGCGTTAGAAAGCCACTTGGGAAATTGATGCTCGTATGCAAGAGCATGCTCCCTTGGCTCAATTCCGTTTTCCTCACAATATTCAATGCACAAATCAATAGGGGAGCGGCGATAATATTTTTCTGAATTTTTATCGTATCTTACCTTGCCCTTTTCAGGCTCAATAGAGCTCCAATAAAATGGCAAGGTCGCCATATTGAAAATACTCTTAAAATAATCCTTATAAAGCTTATTCTTCTCATCGGTTTCAAGCTCATCGAGCATAAATAAGTTAGCACCGAATTTAAACTCGTGTTTAATTTGGTTAACTTTAATTTTCGCATTATGCACAGCATTTCCGTTTTCATCAATTACGGAAACGGTCATATTTCCCTTGCGATATTTTTCTATATTTTCGTTTACTGTGCTTTCAAAAAATTCCTTGTTTTTTTCAAAGAATTCAAGTGTCTTGTATCTATCCATAAAGTTCTCCCTTAATCGTGTTGATTTTTATATTTTTTTATGTATTCTGTGGGTGATATTCCGATTTGCAATTTAAACTGCTTACTAAAATAATATACATCAGAGAAATTACACATATCAGCAATTTGATTAATAGAATATCTATGTACCATCAGAAGCTCGCAAGCATAATTTATTTTCTTTTGAATTACATACTTTTTAACCGAAAGACCGAATTTCTTTTTAAATAATCTCTTAAGGCATGATTCGCTTATGCCGCAAATAGATGCTAAATATTCATTTGTTAAGCTCGTATTTAAAAAGCTTCGTTCAATTTCATCAATAGCCGGAAGAATTTTTAAGTACTGTTTGGTAGGTAAATAATTATTACCTTGAATAATTGAGAAAATTTCATATAGCAAGGACATGCATTTAAAGTAATATCCCTCGTTCTTGTTATTCCAAGCTGAAAACAACTTTTTAAACAGAGAGCCGACATATTCATTGTTGCCGGCGTTGACCGTAAAAGCAACATCCGATATTGGTTTATCAGAGCTAAAGAAAACGTCTATACATTCGCCTAATTTTGAACGCTCAATTTCGTATTTGGAAACAGTCCCGCAAGGAAGAAAACGTATGGTATTAGGTAATACCTTCAAGACAGTATCGCCAAAATACACCGTATACTCTCCTGAAAAATCAAAAATCAATTCGTTTAGCTTAAGTGTGCTTGGATATTGCTCTGAATTTTTTTGCTTTCTAAATAGAAGAACGCTATCTATTTTGGTAATAATAAAATCCTTTTTCACAAAATCACCTCGTATAAATTATAAACCATTTCTACAAAAATTGCAATTTTTTAAGCAATATCGCACAAAATGGTGACCTAAAATTACAAATTGACCTAAAAGTCAATTTATTAAGCTTCCATGGCATGATATACTATACATGATAATTATTTGAAATTAAGGAGCATTTATGAAAAAGAAACTATTTTTAATGGTTGTTATGACATTTCTTTTTGTATTGGCACTTGCCTTTGCGGTGTCAGCAGAAGCAGAATCGGTTCATAACGCTAATACGGTTGATTATAGGGCTACCGTAACGCTTAATGACGGGGTCGTGCTTCCGTTGTATGACACAAACCACAATGCCCTTATCTGGTATATTGATGGTAAAGATGAGAATGGTAAGACGATTTATTCATCAGTCTGTGCGGATGACAGCAGTAGGGTAACATGGAAGGCAGAAAGCTGGGACGAGGTTCAGAGCTGGGACGCCATGCTTGAGGATGGAAAAACATCAATTAAAAGTAAAATCGTAGTAATTAATTTGATGGACGATGATGTTATCAGAAATACAGGTAATGCTATATTTCTCAACAAGCCTATGGACAACTTTAAGAGGCTGTTTGAAGGCATGAAAAATCTTGAATACTGTTATCTAAGACTCGATACAAGAGCTATTAACACCCACTCCTTTTCCGGATGCTCTAAATTGAAGTATATAAACTTAGAGAATTTGACGCAGCTTAAAAGAATGGCACAGAGCAGCCAGTTTTCCGGATGCACAAGCTTGTTTGACGGACAGGTGCTTGACCTTACAAGAACAAGTCGGAGGCCAAGCG
>JAZQHX010000264.1:0-4196 GCA_045540835.1 Acutalibacteraceae bacterium
ATTTGCCTCTTAACCACCCTGTAAACCTTGCTTACGAGGCGGCAACGGCAGACCTTAACGACGTTAATATGATTGACCCTTTCCATTTGGAGGCTTACGGTAAGACCACCGTCAACTATAACCGTGATATTGAAATTTTCCCCGTGCTTAATGCAATTCTTGAGCAGATTTTAGGCGAATCACCATACAAATCACCTACGGATATGGGTGTTAATATGGCAGGCTTTGCCATTACTGATGATGAGGCGGTTAAAAAAGCCGCTTGTCAGGAAATAATCCGACGTTATTATAATGCTTTGGTAAGCGCAAGGCAGGGTATGGGCGAAGACAGTGATGTTGCTAAAATCGAGCTTTTGATGAAGCAGGTTAAAGTTACGGTTGAGGACAGACCGGTTGTAGAGGCAGCACTTAAACGTGCAGAGGAAACGGGCGCTCCCGCAGTTGCTATGCAGCTTCATGACGGTACTGTTATAACGGGTAGAACGTCGAGCCTTTTGGGAGCTTCTGCTTCAATGCTTCTTAATGCATTAAAGGTGTTAGCAGGAATCCCCGATGAAATAGATTTGATTTCACCTACTATAATAGAGCCAATTCAAAAGCTTAAAACCGAAATTATGGGAAATCATAATCCAAGACTTCATACCGATGAAATTTTAATAGCACTTTCAATTTGTGCAGCTACAAGCGATATTGCAAAGAAAGCGTTGGAGCAGGCTGAAAAATTGAACGGTACAGAGGCTCATTCAACGGTTATTTTGTCACGAGTGGACGAAAACGTTTTCAGAAAGCTTGGCGTAAATATAACAAGCGAGCCCAAGTATCAGACTAAGAAATTGTATCATAATTAAATCCTTGACATAAGTAAACAAAAATTATATAATACTTTTTATATAGCATCCCGAGAAAAATATTTGAAAGCAGGTTATTTTAAATGGCTAAAACTATCAAAATTACCGATGACGGTCTTAAAAAACTTCAGGATGAATTGGAAAACCTTAAAACCGAAGGACGTGCAGATATTGCAGAAAAAATCAAGGTAGCAAGAGGTTACGGCGACCTTTCGGAAAACAGCGAATATGACGAAGCAAAGAACGAGCAGGCTAAAATTGAAGCACGTATTGTAGAGCTTGAAGCAATGCTCAAGAATGTTGAAATTATAGAGGACGTTAAAGGCAAAGCAAAAACCGTAGTTATCGGCGTTAAGGTTAAGGTACTTGACGAGGAATACGGTGACGAGAGTGAATACCGTGTTGTAGGCTCTACCGAGGCTGACCCCAGAGACGGTAAGATTTCGGACGAATCTCCCGTTGGTAAAGCATTGCTCGGCAAAAAATTGGGTGATGTTGTAACGGTTGAAGCTCCCGGTGGAGAGTTTAAACTTAAAATTTTGGAAATTTCAAAATAAACATTTTGTTCGGAAGGTCGAAAAAATTATGTCACAGAATAATGTTAATACAAATAATCAGGAACCGGAGCTTAACGAAATATTAAGACTTCGCCGTGAAAAGTTGGCTAATATGAAGGCTGACGGTAAGGACCCGTTTGTTATTACTAAATTTGATTTTGATAATGACTCCCAAAATATTAAAGCTAATTATGACGAGCTTGAGGGTAAGACTGTAAAAATTGCAGGCAGAATCGTAGCCCGCAGAATTATGGGTAAGGCAAGCTTTGTGGGACTTAAGGATTCCACAGGTAAAATTCAGCTTTATGTCCGCCGTGACGATGTTGGCGAGGATATTTACGCCGCATTTAAAAAGTGGGATATTGGCGATATTGTAGGTGTTGAGGGTACTGTATTCAAAACCCAGACTGGGGAAATTTCGGTTCACGCAACCGCTATAACCCTTTTGTCTAAATCTTTGATTCCTCTGCCTGAAAAATTCCACGGTCTTACCAATAACGACTTAAGATTCCGTCAAAGATATGTTGACCTTATTATGAACGATAACGTTAAGCGTAATTTTGTTATCCGTTCACAGTTCATTAAGTTTATGCGTAAGTATCTGGACGATATGAATTATATCGAGGTTGAAACCCCCGTACTTAATACAATTGTCGGCGGCGCTGCTGCACGTCCCTTTATTACTCATCACAATACATTAAATATACCTATGTATATGCGAATCGCTACCGAATTACCCTTAAAGCGCCTTATTGTCGGCGGTATGGATAGGGTTTATGAAATCGGTAGAATTTTCAGAAACGAGGGTATGGACCCCAAGCACAACCCCGAATTCACAACGGTTGAGTTGTATCAGGCTTATGCAGATTTCCACGATATGATGGATATTGCCGAGGGTATAATTTCAGGCGCTGCTAAAGAAATTTTGGGCACTTATGAGGTTGAATGGCAGGGCGAAAAGATTGACCTTACACCCGGCTGGCGCAGACTTACTATGGTTGATGCCGTTAAGGAGTATGCAGGAATTGATTTTGGTGCTATTACCGATGATGCTGAGGCTGTAGCCGCTGCTGAGAAAATCGGTGTAGAGCTTGCTGACACTGCAGATAAAACATGGGGTAATGCACTTTATGCTTGCTTTGACCAGAGGGTAGAGGAAAAGCTGATTCAGCCCACCTTTATTACAATGTATCCGGTTGAGGTATCTCCTCTTACCAAGGCTTCGCCCGAAGACCCCAGACTTACAGAGCGTTTTGAATTGTTTGTGTGCCATAGCGAGCTTGCAAACGCATATTCCGAGCTTAACGACCCGATTGTTCAGCGTGAACGCTTTGAAAAGCAGTTGGAGCTTCGTGAGCGTGGTGACGACGAGGCAGAAATGCTTGACGAGGATTTCTTAACCGCAATGGAATACGGAATGCCCCCCACAGGCGGTATGGGAATCGGTATAGACAGAGCCGTAATGCTTCTTACAAACTCGGACAGCATAAGAGAAGTAATATTATTCCCCACGATGAAGCCTCTCGATTAAGAAAACCCTTTATTTATGCGGGTTTGCGGGGTTTTGAAAGTGTCAAAAAAGGCATTTTACCCACGATTTACCCATAGAACCCGAAGGTTTCCTGAAAAGTTATGAGAACTTAATAAGGTTTTT
Source organism: Acutalibacteraceae bacterium (assembly GCA_045540835.1). GTDB lineage: Bacteria > Bacillota > Clostridia > Oscillospirales > Acutalibacteraceae > UBA737. The sequence continues at coordinate 3,060 of JAZQHX010000264.1, forward strand.
GCAGGTATCAAAGCGATTTGATACCTGCTTTTTTCTTTCCACCCGCCCATCTTTTTTGCATAATTCATAAAGAAGATAATAGATGAATTTAAGAATATTTTGCGGTGCTTTTTATCGCCCATATAATATTCTGTTTTAAGGGTTAAAGAAAAAGGTTGGGTGGACGGAATCGTCCACCCCAAAATCAACCTAAATAGAGTTGCCCAGCAAAACGAGACATTGTCTGCTTAACAAATTCCTCGTGGACATCTGTATAGATGTCCAAAGTGGTTTTGGCATCATTGTGCCCCATAAGGTATTGCACAATCTTAACATCAATGCCGCTGTTGGGTTCACAACACTTCTCAATCATACGGGTGCAATACGAGTGTCGCAGCATATGGTTAGTTTGGTGCGGAAGATATACGGGCTCTCGTTCTTCCAATGAAGCAACCACTTTTTCGTTAGCATTGTATTTGTTGATAATACTGTCAATGGCATCGTTCGCACTTTTGGGGCTCAATACTAAACCATAGCGATTAAGAAATACCCAACCACTATAACCATCAATAATGATATTTCTGTCAGGAAGTGTCTTTTGCCGTTCCCTCTCTGCTAAGAAGGCTTCTCGTACCTTTGGTTCCATAGGAATAACTCGTTCACTTGCAGTATATTTAACGGATTTGACTTTGTTATAGCATTTTCCGTCAGACCATCTACGGTATATCAATTGCTTGGTTATATGGATACTACCATCACCTTTAAAGTCCAAATCATCCCAAGTTAGTCCACGGAGTTCGGAAATTCTCAAACCTGTTCCCAACAAAACCGTTATTACATTGACCCATTTTACAAAGCATTCATTTGACAACATATAGTCAACGAATGTTCTTTGCTCGGAGCAAGTTAATCCCTTGATTTTGTGTGGGTCATTCCAACTGGGTAATGCTCGAACATCCTTCATTGCCTTGGTGCAAGGGTTTTTACGGATAATATCATCATCAACTGCATTGGAGAAGATAGGGTTCAATACTGTGTGAACATTATCTACTGTAATGGGTTTAAAACCTTTCTCGGTAATTAGATTGATATAAAATGCTTTCATCTTTGATGTGTTAATATCAGCAAGATTTAATCTCCCCAGTGTATCACGGACAT
>JAZQHX010000265.1:0-14038 GCA_045540835.1 Acutalibacteraceae bacterium
GTGCTGGTCTTGTATATAACCCCGATATTTTTGAAAAATTCGGTGTTACAACTCCCCATGAATATATAAATAAGAACAACTGGAATTATGATACATTTCTTCAGGTTGCCAAGAAAACCACCGGAAAAATGGACGGTGTTCAGTATTACGGTATTGAAAATGTAGCTGTTTCTACATACGCAGGACAAAACGGCGGTAAACAGATTACCAAGAAAAACGGCAAGTATGTTTACACCGCTCATACCGATAAGAAGTATTTAAGAGGTGCACAGTTTGCACACGACCTGCTTAATAAGCACAAGGTTGTAGGCGGCGAATTCCTTAAGGGTACTGCTGCTATGGCTACTTGGAATGCCTTTAAGTCGGGTGAGCTCGATTCTGCTTTGGGTGATAACTGGGCTTGGGCATACCTCCCACACGGCTGGGACGTTAAGGATTATCAGATTTCTGTTTCAGAGACTACCTCTTACGGTATTCCTTCAACTGTTAAGAATCCTGCTGAAATAGCTCAGGTAATGTATGACTTTAACTACCCCTATAAGTGGAAGCCTTCATTTGAATCATTGGCAGAGAATATGTTCCCCGATGAGCAGTCTTATGACATCTACTGCGATATGGGATACCGTGGACTTGAAAATCACGTTTTAGCTCCCCTTTATCCCTACATTACACGTAAAGTGAACTGGGGTACAATGGGACTTAGCTCTGATCCTACAAAGGCAGTAGCTCCTCAGAAATATTTCACAGAGGTAGCCGCCGCTGCTCAGGAAGAACTTGATACCATCTGGGATCAGAAAAAATAATTGAATTTTGACCGTCGGTCAGAAACTTTGAATCCGCAGTCCTCACTTTTGTGGGGACTGCGGGAGAATAAAAAGAGGTCTTGTAATTATGACAAAGAAAGCAGTTAAAGCGGTCGCACTGATAGCGGCGGTAGGGATTCTGTTTACTACAAGCAGCAGCTTAGTAAATGCCCAGAAGGCGGCAGAGAATAAAGAATCGGTTAAGGTAGAGCAGATAGCCAATATAGAAACTGCCGAAAAGCTGTATACAGATTATATAACAGAATACAAAGAAACTGCCCGACCGATGGCTGAAATAAAGGTATTTGAAGGAAAAAAGACCTTAAAGGAATATGAGAAAACTGCAATAAGCAGAAGAATAAATGTCCCCGAGACTGGAATGTATTCCATAGAGGTTACATATAAAATACCGCAAAATCAGGCAAGCGGACCTGCAATAACTGTAGCTTTGAACGGCGAAATGCCCTTTTATGAGGCCTGGCAGATAAGCCTGCCCCAACTTTTTAAGGATAAAACCCCCGTAAAAGAGGGAGACGTAGAAATTCCCGAATCGGTTATGATAGAGGACTACCAGACAAGGTATCTTTACGATACATTGGGCTACTACGGCGGAATGCTGGAATTTTATCTGCCAAAAGGACAGAATACAATACAGCTTACAGCCGCATTGGGCTCGGTAGAAATAACAAAAGTAACATTAAAACAGTATGTAAGCCCACCCGAATATAAGGAAGCAAAGAAAACCCTTAAGGGAAATAAATATACGGGTGAGCATAATAAGGTGCAGGCAGAGGTCGTGCACAGAAAATCAGATTCAACCATATTTGCGGTAAATGACCGCTCCTCGGCATGGGTGGAGCCTACCAGCCCTTACGAGAGGTATCTTAATGCAATAGGCGGAACAAACTGGCAGACCTTAGGACAGTTTGTAGAATGGGAAATAGTAGTCCCCGAGGACGGACTTTATACCCTTAATCTTAAATACCGTAAGGATACAAAGCCCGGACTTGATTCAAACAGAAGAATATATGTAGACGGAATAATACCGTATAAGGAATTAGAAGCGTATAAGTTTAACTATACGAGTACATTTACGGTGGAAACCCTTAAAACAGCTGACGGCGAGGAAATGCTGTTCGAGCTTGAAAAGGGCGTACACACAATAAAAATGGAAGTAGCAATAGGCGAATATTCGTCTATTTTACCACGTATATACGGAGCAACTCAGGCACTGCAGAACTGTTATAGACAGTTTATAATGGTAATGGGTACAGCACCCGATAGCCTCAGAGATTATCAGCTCGACGTGCTAATACCAGACGTGCTCGAGAATATGAAAGAGCAAAGAAAGGTTTTGCAGGAAACCTTAAAGGAATTGGAAGCGCTTACGGGAGAAAGCTCCTCGGGTACAAAGCTTATGATGGCGCTTATAGAACAAATTGAACACTTTGAAGAGGATTCTTACTATATAGCAGGTGAAATACAGTCCTTTAAGAGTAATATAGCCTCGGTAATAACCTGGGTGCTTGATGTAAAGGTGCAACCACTTAAGCTTGACTATATAACACTCAGCGCTCCCGAAAAGGACGCACCCAAAGCAGAGCAGGGTATGTGGAAGTCGCTTAAACATTCTGTAAGCTCGTTTATGTTTACCTTCGCTTCGGAATATGAGTATGCAACCCTTGATTCAAATGACCCCGATACCCTGACCGTCTGGGACCCATCAGGTGCAACCGAGTTTTCAATCTGGAGACAGCTTGTAAACTATGAATTCAAAAAAGAACACCCCGAAATAAATGTGAACTTCAAGAATGTATCAACAGGCTTCCAGCAGGCATTCTTGGCAGGAATGCTACCCGATGTTTACGTTGGTATGGCACTTCAGGATTTGATGGAATTCGCCTTCAGAAAGGTAATAATTACCGATATAACCTCGGTAGCAAAAAAAGCAGGCGATGACTTAGACACAGTACTCAAAAACTATAACGAATGGCTGTATTACCCCGTAAAATGGGAGGATAAGATATACGGATACCCGATGAGTACAAGCGTTCCCGCAATGTTCTATAGAACAGATATAATGAACGAAATGGGACTGAAAGTGCCTGAAACCTGGGACGATGTAGTGTATGTAAGCACTATGATGCAGAAAAAGAACCTTGAAGTAGGAATACCCTTAGGAATAGGTACCTGGAAAAATATGATATACCAGGCAGGTGGCAGAACAGCAGACGAAAACCGTAAGGAAGTATTCCTTATGAATGATATAGCAATAGATACCTTTACAACCTATTCGAGCTTCTATACAGAGTATAGCTCACCCGTAGCATTCTCGGCATTTGACCGATTCAGAACGGGAGAAATGCCGGTGGTATTCTCGGATATAAGCTTTATAAACCAGTTGGAGGTATTAGCTCCCGAAATCAGCGGTAAGTGGGACTTTACAAATTACCCCGGAACGCAAAAAGAAGACGGCAGTATAGACTACACCTTCGGCGGAGGTAGCGCTACATATATGATAATAACCAACCGCCGCCCCGAAATGGCAGAAAAGGCCTGGGAGTTTATAAAGTGGAGAGGCTCGACAGAAACATTGGTATCAATAAACCGTAGACTTGAAATGTCAATCGGTAGATCTGTAAGAGGAATATCTCCGAATGTTGAAGCACAAAAGCAAATCCCTTGGAGCACTAAAGCGCAAGAGCTTTATGACTTCTGTAATGAGTGGAGAATATCCGAACCCGAAGTACCGGGTGACTACTTCGTACAAAGAGCATATACAAACGCATGGACTGCCGTTTATTATCAGGACGCAGTACCCGGTGACGCATTAAAGCTTTATATACCCACAGCAAATGCCGAAATTACAAGAAGACGAGAATATTTCGGTATGGACGATTAAGAGGAAAGGAGAAATTTTGAAGAAATTGCCCACAGCGGTGAACAATTTTCTTTCAAAATCGGGCTTGAATTATGAGTGGAAAAAATCAAAATCAAAAATTATCAGGCTTCCGTAAGGGAATGAAAAAGCACGGAATGTCATTAGCCTTTGCAGCCCCCTTTTTAATCCTCTTCTTTGTATTTACGGTAATACCCGTATTTATAGCGGTGGCGCTTAGCTTTACAAGATATGATATTGTAAGACCTGCACAGTTTGTAGGACTTGAAAATTACTTAGCCCTCTTTTTGGAGGACAGTATATTCTTAACGGCATTTAAAAATACAATGCTGTTCGCAGTAATATACGCTCCGCTTTCAATGCTGGTTACAATGGGCGGAGCATGGCTTATAAATGACTATTCACCCAAGGTGAGAACGGTGCTTACATTTATATTCTATGCACCTAACCTTACGGGCGGTATGATGGCGATATGGGCACTGTTATTAAGCGGTGACTCATACGGAATACTGAATCAGGCTTTAATGAGCTTGGGACTTATAACCACACCTATACAATGGCTTACAGATACCCAGTATTTCTTTACAATACTTATGGTAGTATCCCTCTGGGGCTGTTTGGGCTCGGGATTCTTGACCTTCGTAGCCGCATTCAGAGGAATAGACCCGGCACTGTATGAAGCAGCCGCAATGGACGGAATAAAGAACAGGGTGCAGGAGCTGTGGTATATAACCTTACCTACATTAAGACCTCAGCTTTTGTATCAGGCATTAGGTTCAATAACGGGCGGATTCAGCGTAGGAGCATTGTCAGCATCATTGTTCGGAAACCCCAGCCCTCAATATGCGGCGCATACAATCGTACTTCATATGCAGGACTATATAGGAGTAAGAATGGAGTACGGAACAGGCTGTGCAATAGCAGTAATACTCTTTGCATTGCAGGTAGGCGGTAATAAACTGCTGAGTAAGTTTATAAGAAGGGTGGGAACATAAATGAAAGCTGTATTAAAGAAGCTGAGAAAATTCTCACTTTTCGAGGATAACCGCAGAACAAGAAGTAAATCGGGAAACATCGTCAGCACTATATTCACTTTAATAGTATGCATATTTATGCTTATCCCGGTTATATATTCGCTTAATATGGCATTCAAGCCTTTAGAAGAACTACACAGATTCCCGCCTACATTTGTGGCACAAAATCCGACATTGAATAACTTCAAGGATTTGTTCAATCTTTTAAATGAAGCATTGATGCCCTTTAGCCGTTACTTCTTTAACACAATAATGTATACAGCAATAATCGCTTTTTTGCGAATAGTAACAGGCTCACTCGGAGCTTATGCATTAGCAAAAATTCCATTCCCCGGAGCTAACGGAATATTTAAGCTTATAACCTTTTCACTTATGTTTTCAGCCGTAGTAACGGGAACCCCTACATATATAATAATGGTAAAGCTTGGAATGGTGGACAGTATTTCGGGTGTAATATTACCCTCAATAGCTGACACAATGGGCTTTTACCTTATAAAGAACTTTATGCATACAAACGTACCCACGGCACTATTAGAGGCAGGCAGAATAGACGGAGCGAGCGAGCTTAAAATATTCTTTAAAATAGCAATGCCGCTTGTAAAGCCTGCGTGGTATACCCTTATAATTCTTAGTATACAAGGACTATGGGGAGCAGGAGCGGCAAACGCATACCGCGAAATCTTCAAAACCCTGCCCGAAGCCTTGGCTTCAATCGGAGGCGGAATAGAGCGAAGCGGTATAAGTGCGGCTTCGTCACTACTTATGCTTATAGTACCCTTCTTATGCTTTATTGTAATGCAATCTAAGATTATTGACACTATGAGCAGTGCGGGTATTAAATAAGTTCTTAATTTCAGTTGTGTGAATCCACATAAATTGTGGGAGGAATAGGTGAAAATGAAAAAACACTTATTGGTGCTTTTGGCGGTTGCCGCAATCGGTGTCAGCAGTATGTTTACGGCATCGGCAGATACCACAGCACCTTATCAGAATTATGTTTACAGCGAAAGCGGAGTTGCAATGGAGGGGCCGCAGGCTTATTTGCCCGAACGTGAGGTTTTCGGTCAGAATTTGCCATGTGGGGCATTCTCGGGTGCTACCGATATGGATACCGATACAAACGGTGACCTTTATATATTGGACGCAGGCAACAACCGCATAGTTGTTCTTAATAAGAATTTAGAGTACAAAAAGGAAATTCCTTGTATATTAAAATTAAAGGACGGGGCTAATACCCTTAGCAATGCGCAGGGTATTGCGGTATCGGATAAGAGGGTTTATGTATGCGATACCGACAACAGCCGTGTTTTAGGCTTTGATAAGTATACGGGCAAGCTTTCGAGCAATGTTGGCACACCTAAATCCAAATCTCTTTCAAGCGATTTTGTTTTCAAGCCTTACAGACTTGACGTTGATGCAGAGGAAAATCTTTATATTGTAAGTCAGGGTACTTACGAGGGTATTGTCAACGTTACGCCCGACGGGGAATTTTTAGGCTTTTTTGCAAGTAACAAGGTAACAAGCTCTGCTTGGGATTTGTTCTGGAGAAGATTTTCTTCGGTAGAGCAGAGAAAGACCATGCTGCAACTGATTCCGCAGGATTTTTCGAGCATAGACAAAGACGAGCAGGGCTTCTTTTTGGTTACTACCTATACCGGAAGTCCAATGGTAAAGCGTGTAAATCCCGGTGGTAACGATGTTTTGCGTGCGCTGTCCTCGGTGCCGATTACGGGCGACCCGTATAAAACCTATAAAGGTACCCTTGCAGGTGTTTCAAGCTTTGCAGATGTGGCATCGGGACCTGAAAAAATATATGCCGCACTTGACCGCCAGAGGGGCAGAATTTTCTGCTACAATAATGACGGTTATCTGATTTATACATTTGGTATTTTATCCGACCGCTTAGGCGGATTTATGAATCCGATAGCAATTACATATCTTGATGACGCCAAGGTAGCGGTACTCGATATGGAGACAGGCTCAATCACCGTTTTTGCTCCTACCGAATACGGCAAAGCAATAAATTTAGGTATTCATTATAATAATAGGCTTGATTATAAAACAGCTGAGGAGCAATGGAAATACGTACTCAAGCAAAACAGCAATTACGATATGGCTATAAATATGATAGGCAATTCCTATTATAATTCGGGCAATTATAAAGAGGCTATGAACTACTTTAAAAGAGCCGATAACAAGGAAATGTATTCTGCTTCCTGGCAAAAGCTCAGAAGTGAATATATTTACAACTATATCGAGTATGCAATCTACGTAATAGCTGCGATAATCCTATTGATTATGGCTAGTCGTGTAATTAAAAAGGTTAAATCAAAGAAAATTTCTAAATAATCACAAGAAGGTGAATTTATGCAGGAAGTATGGTCCGGGCTTAAACATACATTTTATATTTTCTCCCACCCGTTTGACGGCTTCTGGATTATGAAGAGCGAGAAAAAAGGCAACGTAAAGAGTGCTACTGTATTATTAGCCCTGCTTATTATTACAACTGCAATACGTTTTTTGGGCAGCGGTTATCTTTTTGCATCGTCTGCCATTGCGGGATTTTCGGCTTGGATGCTTATGCTTATAGTGCTGGCGCTTGTAGTGCTGTATTGTGTGGCTAACTGGGCGCTTACAACCCTGATGAACGGAAACGGAAGCATAAAGGATATTTATATTTCCCTTATGTATGCTTTAGCACCTACTATATTGGTTAATATTCCGCTTACACTTTTATCACACGTTTTAACCTCAGATGAAGCGGCTTTCTATTCTTTTTTCAGTACTCTGGCTTTGATTTGGGGATTATTCCTGTTGCTTGTAGGTAATATGTCTATTCACGAATACACAATGATGCAAAGCATTGCTACGGTAATACTATCGGCGGCGGGTATAATTGCAATTGCGGTTTTACTGCTTCTTATGAGCAATCTTATACAAGAGGTCTGGCTCTGGGTTGTGTCGGTATTTAAAGAATTGATTATGAGATTTAATTAGTGTGGCGAAGTTAGTATGTCACAAAAAGGAGTAGAACTCGAACAATGAAAAAGTTTTCCTTAAAAATTGCATTACCGCTGTTGTTGGCTGTTGTTATGTGTATTCAGCCCGTGAATGCCGCACGCACAGCCGCAAAGGCAGGGCAGTCGGGACAAAAGAAGCCGTCAGCTCAGGTTCTGGCTGAAGGCTTTGAAGAGGTGCTCGAAAACGGTAACTACAGCCTTGCATTGAATCCCGATGACGGTAATGTGGCTGTTACTGACAAAAATACCGGAATTATCCGTTATACAAACCCTGTTGATGCTGACAAGGATAAGCTGGCAGTAGGCGGAAAGGGAAGTGTGCTTAAAAGTCAGGTGCTGGTTCAGTATTATGAGAACAACACACTTGTGATGATGAATTCCAATGCCGATTGTATCAAATATGACGCAATGACTTATGAGACGGTCGATGATGTTCTTAATGTTACATACGTTTTTGGTGATGCTTCGTTTGACAGCAATTTGATTCCTACCGTTCTTACAAAGGAGCGTATGGAAAAGGATATTCTTCCGAAATTAAGTGAAGACGAGCGTGAAGAAGTACTTGACCGATTCAGGTTTTATTCTAAATCGGAGTTACCTGCGGATGCATACGATACACTCATAATTCAGTATCCGTCACTTGCTGAATATGATATTTATGTAAGAGAAAAAATTCCTGCATATAAAGCAGAGGAGTTTTACGGTCTGTTCTTAAAGGCAGGCTATACAAACAAGGATTTGCAGAAGGATTACGACCAGAACGGTTTGGAAAATCCTTATAAGCCGAAAGCTACCTTTTATGTTACCTTAGAGTATAAGCTGACTGATGACGGATTTAATGCTACGGTTGACCCTAAAAAAATCAAATATGTTGCCGAATTTGCCCCCGTAAGGGTTGATATTCTGCCTTACTTTCATGCGGCAGACAATAAGGATAACGGTTATATGTTCGTGCCTGACGGCAGTGGTTCTCTAATTTACCTTAACAACAATAAGTATACCGTTAATACATACGAAAAACGTCTTTTTGAGGTTGATAACACATTAGCTCCAGACGAAATGATAGCAACATATCAGGAGTCGGTACTTCCCGTGTTTGCTTTATCGGGAAAGAACAGCGGTTTTTACGCTACGATTGACAGCGGTTACGAAGAAGCTGGAATAGCTGCTTCAGTTGCGGGAAATACAAGTTATTACAATAATGTTTACCCCTTTTTCGATTTACTCTCTCACGGAACTATATCATATAGCTCTGCTGCGGCCTCAAGTAACGTACTTGTAATGACTGAAAGATTTACTGCCTGTAAATTCTCGGTTTCCTATCATTTTATTGACGGCGGCACAACCTATGCACAAATTGCCACCGACTACCGCAGATATTTACAGGATACCGGCTTTTTGCCGGCAGAAGCAAAATCGGATAATACCGAGCTTAATGTAGAAATTATAGCTTCTGCCTATGTGCAAAAGCGCTTTTTGGGAATACCTTATACTTCACTTGTAGCTATGACCGATTACGATGAGACTGTCAAGATTTTAAAAGAGCTTGACGGAATTAAAACCGAGGTTAATTTTGTTAATGCAATGTCGGGCGGTATTCTGCAGTCGAATACCACAGATTTTAAACCCTTGTCTGTTTTAGGCTCAAAATCGGAGCGTGAGGAATTGGCTGAAAAGGCGGGCAGACTTACATTCTCTTATAATGCACAGTATGCGGCTGATATTAAAAACAGCCATACAGCCAAAAGACTTGACCGCTCTAATGCGAGAAAATACAATTACGATTTAGTCGGCAGAAACGTATTAAAGACGAATTCTTTAAAGATATTGTCTCCGCTTTATTTCCCGACTTATGCTGAGGACGCCAAGGAAAGCCTTGACGATAACGGTATTAAGAGTATAAATCTTCAGGATATAGCTTATGAGCTTTGCAGTGACTTTAAGGTTGGAGCTCAGATAGACCGCTACTGGGCAAGAAGAAAGGTACAGCAGTATCTTTCCAAGATTTCAAAGGACAGATATGTTACTGCTAATATAGGTTCTATATATTCATTTAATTATATTGATAAGATTCTCGAAATCCCGGTTACCCATACGGGGTACAAAATAGAGGACAAGGCGGTGCCCTTCTACCAGATAGTTATAAGCGGCTTGATACCTTACGGTACAGCTTCGGTTAACTGTGCGGACGAGGGCAGAGTACAGTTCTTAAAGACGGTAGAGGTTGGCGGACAGCTTCAGTATACCTGGTATTATGAAAAGCCGGAGAATCTTACATATTCGAGAGAGAATTATTACGGTATGAGCTATGCTGATTCTATAGAGGACGCAAAAGCTCAGATGAAGCTTTATAAACCTCTTTACCAAAAAATTGCAGGCAAGGCAATAACAGACCATTGTTATTTGGAAGATAAGGTCAGCAAAACGGTTTATGAAAACGGAATTACCGTTTATGTAAACTATTCCGAGGCTGACAAAAAGGTTGACGGTGTTACCGTTAAGGCTTTGGATTTTACTATGATAGGAGGATGAAAAAATGAGCAAGCAACGCCCTAAAAGCCCACTTTTGTTTAAAAATATGGGCATGAAGCAAAAAGAGTCTTTAAAAGCTTACGTTTTTTTCATTCCTTTGATTATAGGTTTGCTTTATTTCTTTATAATTCCCGTTTTTAAGTCCTTCCTTTTCAGTATTAGTGACGTAACATCGGGTAGTGAGGGTTATAAAATAGCTATTAAAGGCTTCGGCTCATATTTTGATGCCTTTAATAAGCATACTACTTACAGGCAAACGGTGGTTGAATCGGTTATGAGCACCGTTACCGCAACCCCCCTTATAATTCTTTTCAGCTTTTTTATGGCTTCGGTGCTTAATCAGGATTTCAGGGGCAAAACCCTTTTCAGGACAATTCTGTTTTTACCTTTAGCGCTATCTATTATGGATAATCAGGTCATAGCCCTTGAGGGCGCTATGGACGCTTTCGGTAGCTTTAAGGGGGAGGAAGAAGCGGCCGTTTCCTTTACAACCCAAATCAGCAATTGGCTTTTGCAGTCGGGACTTTCGGAGGAAATAGTTGAAACCCTTACGGGGCTTGTAGACAGCATTTACGGCGTTATTGACCGTTCTTCGATACAGATCCTTATAATGCTTATCGGTATGCAGGCGGTATCCCCCTCGCTTTATGAGGCGGCTTACGTTGAGGGTGCAACCCCGTGGGAAAGCTTCTGGAAAATCACCTTCCCAATGGTAAGTCCTATGATTTTAGTTTGCATTATTTATACTATTATTGACTCCTTTACCTCTCAAGGCACGGGAGTAATGTCACTTATCAACAGCGAGGCTATAAGCAATCTTAACTTCTCACTTTCTGCCGCAATGGGCTGGGTGTATTTTGCTATGATTGCGGTACTGCTCGTCTTAATAGCAGGAGCATTCAACTGGCTGTTCAAGCATTACGACGTGTAGGGGGTGCGGTTTATGAATATTAAAAAAATTGACAGAAAAGTGTTGAAAAAACGCACAGCACCCTTTTTGTGGTCGGTAATAAGGCTTTTACTTTTAATCGGTATAAGCTATACGATAATTTATCCGCTTTTATCAAAGCTTGTATTGGTATTTATGGATCCTTCTGACCTTGCGGATTACACCGTTAAATGGATACCCAAGCATTTCTCTTTAGATAACCTGCGGCTTTCGGTGGAGCTGTTGGATTACTGGAAAACACTCCTTAAAACACTCGTGTATTGCGTGGGAATAAGTGCTTTGCAGATAACCGTTACAACCCTTGCGGCGTACAGCTTTGCAAGGTACAAGGGAATAGGACGTAAAATCCTGTTCGGACTGGTGTTAGGTACTCTTATAATTCCGCCCCATACATATTTGGTTACACTTTATACACAGTTCAAGGATTTCGATATATTCGGCATAATAAGCCTTATAAACGGCGCACCGGTAAATATACTGGATACAGCCTGGGTGTTTATAGCACTTGCCGCAACCGGTATGGGAATTCGTTGCGGACTTTATATCTATGTTGAAAAGCAGACCTTTTCGGCTCTGCCGTATGAGCTGGAAGAAGCCGCAAAGGTGGACGGCGCCGGAATGTTCCGTACCTTCTTTTCGGTAATGCTTCCGAATGCTGTTCCCAGCGTAGTGCTTTGCTTTATTCTTTCCTTTGTATGGCAATGGAATGACACCTTCTATGTAGAGCAATTTGCTAATAATCTGAGTGTTATGTCGCAAAAATCCGTAAGTCTCCGCTTTCTTGTATCGGAGCACTTAGGTGAATGGGGTATGCATCAGACTACCGACGGTCAGCAGATGATGGCAGTAGGATTATTCCTTTGTGTTATTCCGGTAGTAATTGTGTTTGTTTTGTGTCAAAAAGCTTTTGTTCAGGGCGTTGAGCGTTCGGGACTTGTTGGATAAGTGTTTGACATTTTTAATATAAGAAAAGGAGAATGAATTATGAGTTTTATTAGAAAGTCACTTTCTCTGATTATGGCGCTGTGTATGGTTTTCTGTGTTACAGCCTGTAAGAATGATAATAAGGTTGACAAGGCTGAGGATAAAACCCAGAGCACACCTTCTTCAAGCAGTATTCCTAACGGAAGTGTAGGCGGTGTGGGTCAGAACAATGAATCCGATTATAAGGATACCGTTTCAGAATGGAAATCAGATGCTGAGAATAGTAATGAAGCTTTCGATAATACGTCCGAAAACGGAGCCGAAACTCCTACTCCGGGTGATGCAAGCGAGCTTAATGCTAAGGCTGCAACTGCCGATAAAGCTGCAAGCGTTACGGTAGGCAAGGAGCAGAAGAAGGAAGCGGTTATAAACAAGAACTCTATGCAGGGAGCTAAGCTTTACGACCCTGACTTTAAAAGAAATTACACAAGCGAAACAACGCTTTCAGGTCTTGTAATTGATAAAGATACGCTTCAATGCTTTTATGAGGGCTCTAATTATGCTTACGGTATAACCGAGGACGGCAGAGAAATTATAGCCTTCCGTGATGAATACGGTAATCTTTTAGATGTTTTAGACGGTGCAGGTAGATTTGACCTGTGTAATTCCACGGGCAGTACACTGCTTCAGGCTGTAAATGTTGCCTCCTTTAAGGAGGGCTTCAGAAATGGCTACGATACTGTTTCGATAACTTATCAGCTTTCAGGCAGAGCGTCGAACAGCTCTACTATTACTTCGCTTTATATTTTCAAGGAAAACTCCATTGATTATTCAATAACGGTTAAATCCAATACCGATATAAGCTACGAACCTAAAAACTCATATATAAAAAGAGGCTTTAAAAACTCCTATATTGATTCGGACTGCCGTGTAGTAAATGCTTGGAATTATCCTGCTAACGGAGACGGTATGTATCCCGATTACGGCGGTCTTTTGTACGAAACACAGATTGATAAGCATCTGTTTATGTATACCTACCGCAACGATAACGGAATGCCGATTACTTACGACAGTGTTCAGAAAATGAATCCTGCCGCTTTGAAATGCCACTTTAATGCGGCAGAGGGTGTTAATTATACCGCTTCTTACTCAATTGCATTCGTTGACCGCCAGACCGAGGGTACAGATGTGCGTTACCGTGGTCTTTTCAAAGCACAGGGCAGTGAATTCGCCGTTGGTGTAGAGCCTATTGATGCTGAGGATTGTTCTACAATATTTGAGGGTAACAAGGTTAAATTAAATATGAATGTAACCAATCTTTGCGATTACGACCTTACCTTCTCTATCCGTTATGATGTAATGGATTATTACGGAAATATTGTTGATTCTGGCATATTTGTTGACAGCAAGGCTTATGCTTATGTTGATGCCAACCGTACAATTACCGTTAGCGGTAAATACGGTATGTATTATCTTAATTTCTATATTATTTCCAAGTATTCAACCTATATGGAAACCTATCCGTTTGCACTTATAGAGCCGTATGAATATAAATACCGCACTACAAGTCCGTTTGGATTCTCTACGGCAATTCATAACGATTACGGATTTAATACCAATATTATGATGGATACCGCAAATATGCTTCTTAAATGCGGTATGGCTTGTCTGCGTTATACAAAGGTTGACGAGTATTCGCAGAATCTTTTCGACAAGGGCGTTCAGATTAACGGTCACTATAACCCTACAAATGCGCACCCAAGTACAATTGACAGGTATGTTGATACGGTTATGTCAATTACAGAGGCTGCAAGACCGATTATCAATGCTATGGAAGTCGGAAACGAAATGAGCTTGTTCTGCCTAAAGGCAGGCGG
>JAZQHX010000266.1:0-7336 GCA_045540835.1 Acutalibacteraceae bacterium
GAGTTGGAGAGATATTTTGTCTTCCTAAGACCGCTTGGCCTCCGACTTCACCCTTGAAGATAAAGCACTCGGCTGTACCCAAAAATGCGGTACTGCACCGGTTGAAGATGTACTTTCTTACGGGGAGAGTGTAAAGAAAAAGGGACTATCCCTTTTGCAAGCACCCGGTAACGACCTTGTGGCATCAAATGCCTTAGCTGTTTCGGGTGCGCAGCTTATACTCTTTACTACGGGTAGAGGTACGCCCTTTGGTTGCCCAGTGCCCACCGCCAAAATTTCAAGTAATTCAGTACTTGCAGAAAAGAAAAAATCCTGGATTGACTTTAACGCAGGAAGTTTGCTTGAAAATAAATCTATGCTTGAACTCACAGACGAGTTTATGGAATTTGTTTTAAAATTAGCATCTGGCGAAATTAAGGCTAAAGCAGAAAATCTCGACAAACACGAGCTTGCTATATTTAAAGACGGGGTAACACTTTAAAAAGGAAATAAATTTTAAAAAAATTATGGTGTTCTCTTGACATTTTCCCCCGCTGCTGCTGATACCCTAAAGCACTATTTTGAGGATACAAAAACCGAGCCCGATGATTATGATTTGATTTTTACGGGAGATTTAGGTGTAGTTGGTACAAAGCTTTTGTATGAGCTTTTAGAAAAGGAAGGCATAGATATACGTTGCAAGCATTCCGATTGCGGAACGCTGATATTTGATTGTGAAAAGCAGGACGTTCACGCAGGAGGTTCTGGTTGTGGCTGTTCGGCTTCGGTACTGTGTTCCTATGTTATGCATAGATTCGAGGATAAAACGTTAAATAATATTCTGTTTATGTCTACGGGTGCGCTTATGTCACCAACTTCCTCTTTCCAAGGAGAAAGTATACCGGGAATAGCACATTTGCTGAACATCAAAAATGATTGACAAATATCACTTTGAAGTAGTATAATATTTATAGTATTGCTTTTTGAAAGTATATTTTAAGACGATACAATCAATAGATATTGGTTGTATCGTTATTTTGTAAGGAGGTATATTTATGTTTGATGAAATTTTAGAACTTATAGCCGAAAAGAGATATACCCGATTGCGAAAAATTTTAAGTGAAACCGAGCCTGCCGATATTGCGCTTATCTTTGAGGAATTAAGCGAGAAGGAGTTGCCCGTAATTTTCAGGATTTTACCTAAAAAAATTGCGGCAGAAACATTTGCCGAGCTTGATAGCGATATGCAAGAGCTTTTAATCAATGCTTTTAGTGACAGTGAGCTTAAAGGTGTTTGGGAAGAGCTGTTTATGGACGATGCGGTTGATATTATTGATGAAATGCCGGCAAGTGTAGCAAAACGTATTTTAAAGAATACCGATAGTGAAACGAGAAGAATTATAAATAAACTTTTGGCGTATCCTGAGGATAGTGCCGGAAGTATTATGACAACCGAATATATAAGTCTTAAAAAGGAAATGACGGTTGACGAGACCTTTGACCGAATCAGGAATTTAGGAGTAGAGACCGAATCAATTTATACCTGCTATGTTGTTGATGACGGCAGACATCTTTTGGGAATGCTTACCGTAAAAGAACTTTTATTAAGTCCAAAAAGACGTGTGATAGAAGAACTGATGCGGGAAAATGTAATTTGCGCAAATACCCTTGAAGACAGGGAAGAGGTAGCAAACAAATTCTCTAAATATGACCTTTATGCTTTGCCGGTGGTTGATAGTGAAAACCGACTTGTAGGAATAGTAACGGTTGACGATGCTATTGAAGTAATTGAGGAAGAAGCTACCGAGGATATTGAAAAAATGGCGGCTATTTTGCCTACCGAAAAGCCGTATTTTAAAACGAGTATTTTTGCAACATTTAAATCCCGTATACCGTGGCTTATGTTGCTTATGATTTCTGCTACCTTTACGGGTGCTATAATTTCAAGCTTTGAAGAAAAGCTTACGGTTTTCCCGGCGCTGATTGCTTTTATACCAATGCTTATGGATACTGCAGGTAACTGCGGAAGTCAGTCATCTGTTACTGTAATCAGAGGAATTTCCTTAGGTGACATAGAATTCAAGGATATATTCAGGGTGCTTTTCAAGGAAATAAGGGTAGCTTTTCTTTGCAGTATAACCTTGGGAGCGGTTAATTTTTTAAAGCTTTGGATTGTAGATCACAAAATTTTCGGTTCTTTTGATACGGGTAGACAAATAGGCGAAATTGCCGTAGTTTGCCTTACCTTAACCTTTACTGTTATAGTGGCAAAAACTATCGGTGCCTTACTTCCGATACTTGCAAAAAAGATGGGGTTTGACCCTGCAGTAATGGCAAGTCCCTTTATAACCACGGTAGTTGATGCAATCTCACTTGCTATTTATTTTTCACTTGCAGCATTGCTTTTGGGTATATAGTCTATTACTTTACAGTTCGACTTGACAGTTTGCATATTTAAGGATATAATATAATTGATAATTATTTTTTATGGGGAGATTGTGGTTATGCGAATTTTAAAAAAATCGGTTGCCTTATTGTTAACAGCGTTGTTGATTTGTTCATTAGTCCCGATTACTGCCTTGGCAGACAGCATTAAAGCTTCTTCTATTACATCTATTAGCATTGGTAAGGAAAAGCATTATGCTGCTTTTTATCCCGGTGCTACAGATGATCTGAAGCCTTATGTGAAGAATTTGGATAAATTAAGGGATTATTTATTTGAAGAATTCTATAATTCCAAGGCCAAGATTTCGATAGCTTCTTATAAAATACCCTATAATAAGACTATGTTTGATGCACTTTGGGCTTTAAAAGAAGATGAAATGCTGGAAATATTTCATATAGCAAGCTTTGAACTTTATTCGGATAATCAACAAAGATATATTGATTACATCAAGCCTAAATATACATATTCTGCATCTAAGTATAAAGCTATGATTGAAAAGGCGCATGCTTCTGCTGAGAACTTACTTAAAGGCATAAAGGGTAACTCTGCTTTGGGTGAGGTTGAAAAGGCTTTGCTTTTGCATGACCGATTAGCTCTTTTGTGTGATTACGACTATGCCAATCTTTTAAACGGAACACTTTCCGATAATGTTTATAATATGTACGGTGCTTTGGTTGACAAAAAGGCGGTTTGTCAGGGTTATGCCGAGGCATACGATTACCTACTCGAAAGCGTTGGAATAAAAAGTGAAATTTGTATTTCAAACGCACTTAACCACGCTTGGAATATAGTAACCATTGGAGGCGCTAAATATCACGTAGACGTTACTTGGGACGATCCCGTAACCAATAAAAGCTGGGACGTTCAGGGTGAAGTATTGCATAATAACTTCCTGCTTTCCAGTAATGCTTTGTATTACGGTGTGAACGGTTCTAATGGTCATAAAGCGTATGATTATGATACGACACCTAAAAGCACCAAGTATGATAACGCTTTCTGGCAGTGCTCTGATACGGCTTTTCAGCTTATAGATAATGAAATTTATTATATTGATAATGATAAGTCTGCTTTGAAACGTTACAGCGATAAGTTTACACTTGTTACTATAGACGATGCAAGCGACAAATGGGTAGGATACAGCAATAATTATTCGAGACTCACGTCCGACGGTAAGTATCTGTATTTCTCTACGGCAAAGCATTTTTACGGATATGATACCAAAACAACGGAATTGGTTCAATTATATACACCGAGCTTAAAGTCGAATTATTCGATTTACGGTTTTGAGTATGTAGGCAATGATTTTATATATGATGTGAATACATCTCCGAATTTTGACAGCAATTATACCTATCGTTATAATTTTGAATTTGACATTGCTCCGCCTACTCTTAAGGCTACATCTACATACGGAGCAACAGCTTCTCAAACCATAACCCTTACTATGGAGGATAATTCGGGTATAGCAGGTTACTGGCTCGGTAATAATAAGGATTATACCTTGAATAAATATTATCCTACCAATTCTAAAAAGGTGACAATAAAGGTTACAAATCCCGGCACTTATTATATGGTTGTAAAGGATGTTTTCGGTAATGTTTCCGAAAAAATGCATTACTTTGTATACAGCAAAATCACCTTAAATGCAAATGGTGGAACGGTTTCTCCGAAATATGTTGTAAGTATAAATAATTATTCGGTAAAGCTTCCTACTCCCATAAAACCCGGATATATATTTAAGGGTTGGGCAACCTCTAAGAATGCTAAGAGCGGTATTACAAGTATAAAGCCTACTGCAAATAAGACCTATTATGCTATATGGAAGGCTAATACGAGCATTGCACTTTATAAGGTTAACGGAAAGCTCACCTGCTACAAAAACGGCAAGATTTATAAGGGTAATACCATTGTAAAATATAGTGGAAAGTATTATCACGTAAATGGCGGTAAGTGGGTAAAGGATACCACACTTGTTAAGTACGGTAAGGATTATATTTACGTTAAAAACGGTTTAAAGAATACCTCAAATACCCTTGTTAAGTATAAGAATAAGCTTTATCACGTTAAAAACGGTAAATGGGTAAAGGATACCGCAATTGTAAAGTATGGCACAAAGCGCTATTATGTAAAGGGCGGTATAGTGCAGAAGGTTACCAAAACGGTAAAGGTAAACGGTAGGTATTACAGACTTAAAAAGGGTGTAGTTGCTTAATATACTGTTTTAGCAGATACAGAATTTTTTTCTTGACATAATATCAGCTTATATAGTATCATAAATATATAAAGTAAATGCGTTGATAGGAATAAGTAGCTTTTCTATTCGTTTTCAGAGAAAAGGCGGTTGGTGCAAGCCTTAAAACGGTGGTTGAGTGAAGCTATCCTTGAGCGGCTCCCGAAAGGGTAGACGGTAGCCCCGTTATAGGCAAGCTTTGATGCTGTGAGTGCGGAATTTTCCGAATTTAGGTGGTACCACGGATTTTATTATTCGTCCTGAAAATTTATTTTTCAGGACGATTTTTGTTTAAATAATTTGTTTAAATTGGAGGAAATGATTATGAAATACGAAATTTTAAAGCTTTTGGCACGTAACGCAAGATATACTGAGGAAGAAATAGCGACAATGCTTGATGTTAAACCCGAGGAAGTCAAAACCGCTGTTAAGGAACTTGAAAATGACGGTTTGCTTAGGGGATATAAGGCGGTTGTTGACTGGGAAAAGATGGACGGTGCGTTTGTGTCAGCAATTGTTGAATTGAATGTTGTCCCAAAAGCAGGCTTAGGCTTTGAAGAGGTTGCAAGAAAAATTATGAGCTACAGCGAGGTTGAATCGGTATTTTTGATGTCGGGTGTTTATGACCTTAATGTAGTAGTTAAGGGCAAAACCCTGCGTGACATTGCGTGGTTTGTGGCAAAGGAGCTTGCGACTATTGATTCGGTTACATCTACAACAACTCACTTTGTAATGCGCCGTTATAAGGAAATGGACGTTGAGCTGATTTCCAAGGACGAGGACGATAGGGGGCAGATCCCGGTATGATAGATTATTCCAAGGTGCTTAATAAAACGGTTTTGGATATTAAACCGTCGGGAATAAGAAAGTTTTTCGATGTTGCCGCTACTATGCCCGATGTTATATCTTTGGGTGTTGGTGAGCCTGATTTTCAGACACCATGGCAGATTAGAAAGGCAGGAATCAACTCGCTTGAGCGTGGCAGAACGAAATACACTTCTAATAAAGGCTATTTTAAGCTTTTAGAGGAAATTTCCAAGTATTTAAGCCGCAGATACAACGTTGAATATAACCCCAATGATGAAATACTTGTAACGGTGGGCGGTAGTGAAGCGATTGATGCTTGTATCCGTGCAGTAGTATCTCCGGGTGACGAGGTTATTATTCCTCAGCCGAGCTATGTGTGCTATGAGCCTATAACCCAGCTTGCAGGCGGTGTTCCGGTTATAATTGATACTAAAGCCGAGAATGATTTTAAGGTAACACCTGAGGAGCTTAAAGCCGCAATAACCGATAAAACCAAAATTTTAATACTTCCTTACCCGTGCAATCCTACGGGAGCTATAATGGAAAGGGAAGACCTTGTTGCACTTTATGAGGTTTTAAAGGATACTAACATAATCGTTTTGTCAGATGAAATTTATTCTGAGCTTACGTTTGGTGCAGAACGTCACGTGTCACCGGCTTCTATTGAGGGAATGTGGGAAAGAACGGTCACAATCAACGGCTTTTCCAAGGCATTTTCTATGACGGGTTGGCGCTTGGGATTTGCTTGCGGACCTAAAGAAATAATAAGTCAGATACTTAAAATACATCAGTATGCAATTATGTGCGCGCCAACTACCTCGCAGTATGCCGCAATCGAAGCCCTGCGTAGTTGCGAAGAGGACGTTGAGGTTATGGTTAAGGAATACAATATGCGCCGCCGAATGATAGTAAAGGGCTTTAACGATTTGGGACTTACCTGCCGTGAGCCTAAAGGTGCATTTTACGCATTCCCTTGCATAAAATCTACCGGTATGTCAAGCGAGGAATTTTGTGAGAAACTGTTGTATTCCAAAAAGGTTGCAGTAGTTCCCGGTACGGCTTTCGGTGATAGCGGTGAAGGCTTTGTGCGTGCATCCTACTGCTATTCGGTTGAACATATTAAAGAGGCTCTCGAGCGTATAGGCGAGTTTTTAAAAGAAATTAAATAAATCAAGCTTTACTAAACAATAAAACAAACAAAGCCCTCCTTTTAATAGGAAGGCTTTGTTTGTTGTTTTTTTATAGATTAAAAATCGGTAATGCCTGCAAAGTATTTTTTATATTTTACTAAATCCTTAAGATTTATTTTGCCGTCTGAGGTTAAGTCCAAAACTGAAATATCACCGACTGTAGTTTTAAGAGTGCCTAAAAGGTATTGCCGCAATATTACCATATCTTCTGTTGTTATTTCTCCGTTTGAATCGGCATCGCCTAATATACAGTTGCTTTCCCATTTTGCGTAAAGGGTAATGTCTGTGGATACAAGTTTTGTAAAATCATACTCGGTTGTAAATGAAGCATCTGTATACCAGCCTTTAAATGAGTATCCCGTTTTGGTGGGATTAGTTGGCTCGGTTGCGGTTTCATCGGTGAATTTATACTGCGGCGCAATACTGCCGGCACCGTTTGTTTTAAAACTTATTTTAGATCGAAGACGAATTTCATCTGAGCCGCCAATTGCACCCAAATAAAGCTCATCAATAACGCCGTCAAAATAGTTACTCTCATTATAAAGCAGACCGCCGTTTATATACATAAGTCGGTTTGTACCTACACAGTCGCTGGCTACCGTATCGCTACCGTATGCGATACCGTCACGCTTAATAGTCACTACACCTTGATTTGAGTTAGTAATATTTATGTGATACCATTCG
>JAZQHX010000267.1:0-5417 GCA_045540835.1 Acutalibacteraceae bacterium
GAATTAAGCTTATTATCCCAAATTATATCGTTAGCGGTCTTTAAGGTTGTATCCTCGTCAGCTACGATAAGCTTTTCGAGAGGAGTCATAAATTCCTTGACCTTTAAATCGGTAGACATACGGCTTACACGGTAATCTCTGCTTGTAACAATACCAAGAAGCTTACCTGTAGCGGTACCGTCATCAGTTACAGCAACGGTTGAATAGCCGTTTTTCTCCTTCAATTCAAGAACATCTGCAAGGGTGCTTTCGGGAGTAACGTTAGAGTCACTTACAACAAAGCCGGCTTTATAAGACTTTGCTCTTGCTACCATGGTAGCCTCATCCTCAATTGACTGTGAACCGTATATAAATGAAACGCCGCCTTCACGTGCCAAAGCTACTGCCAGACGGTCACCCGAAACCGACTGCATTATAGCAGAAGTCATGGGGATATTCATAGAAATAGCCGGTTCTTCACCCTTTTTGAACTTAACAAGAGGTGTCTTAAGGCTTACGTTTGCAGGAATACACTCTGATGAGGAATAACCCGGAACCAAGAGGTATTCGTTAAAGGTATGTGACATTTCGGTAAAATAATATGCCATTTTCTCTACTCCCTTTTCTATTATTAAATATTTAAATTATTATATCAATTCCGACTTTTTCTGTCAACCAAAATTACCAAAATCGGTTAAAGTTACGATTTTTCTAAAGTAATTGTGTCTTTTTTGTTCACTTTGATTTCCTTGGCGGTTTTTACGGATTTTTTAAGCGCAATTTTATCAGGCAAAATATAAGCTATCGGGAAAACTATTGCACACACAGCAAAGCCTGCGTAAATATCTATTATTGAGTGTTGCTTTAAAAACACGGTAGAAACACTTATTGCAGCGGTTAAAATTAAATTAACCGAACGCCAAAGCAGATTGTTAAGCCCCTTTGTATTCCAGGCGGTAAACAACACCGCAAACGAGCCTATAACGTGTAATGACGGACAAACATTGGTATTTGTATCGTGAATGTAAAAGCCTTTTACCCAATCGGTCAGGAAATTATCCCTTGGAAACTGTGAAGGCCTTAAATCCTGACGGTTTGGAAAAATTATATATACTACAAGGGTTAGGGTATATGAAATCATTATAAAATACATCAGCTTTTTAAACTGCGGTATATCTACAAGGGCTGTATGTACGTGTATCCATATAAGATAAACAAACCATATAAGATACGGTATCATAAAATATTCACAAAAAGGTATCTGAAAATCAAAATCAGTTACAATCGGTGTATATTCGGGCTCTATTCCGAGCAGCAGTACACCCTTTTCCAAAAACCAGAAAACCAATCCGTAAACAGGCCAGAATATAAGTAAAAGCAGATGCTTGAATTGCGGGGAAGTAAGATTATTTAACCTTACTTTTCTGTAATCGGTCATACGAAGGCAACTTCCTTAATGTCATTTAATATGTAATCACGGATAACATCAGCCGCACATTCGGCAAATTCTATATTAAGCCTTTGCGACATATCCGTTAATTTATTATTGTTATTTATGTAATCACACACAAGTAATGCGAGCTCTTCCAAACTTTCTCTATGCTCTGCAAAGCCGTTTGAAACAAAAAAATCAAGATTTCTCGTCTCACACCCGGGTACCGCATTTATAAAAATCATAGGCAATTTTTTAGCAGCCGATTCTGTACTGCTGAGTCCACCGGGCTTGGTTAAAATAATATCTGCCGCATCCATATAAACGGGCATTCTTTTTGTATATCCGACAACCCTGATATTTTCGGGCAGATTAAGCCTTATAAGTGCTTTATAAAGTCTGCGATTGCTGCCGCAAATAATGGTTAAAACGGTGTTTTTATTCAATCTTGCAGACAATATCTCCGCAAGCTTTTTAATCGGACCGCAACCCATACTGCCGCAGGTCAGTAATATCATTTTTTCAGCATCTCTTATGCCAATTTTCTTTCGTGCTGATACTTTATCCATTTTGGAATAAAAATCTCTGCGAACGGGAATACCTGCCGATACCATATTATCGGTATTTATACCGTTTTTAGAAAACTCCTCTGCTAACAGACGGTGTGGAAGAAAATATGTATCAAGCCTCGTCTCGGACACTCCCGGAGTGCAGGTATAATCGGTTGAGACAAAATAGCTTTTAATATTAAGACCGTACCTTTTCTTTATTTCGGTTATCATCATTCCCGAAAAAACATGGGTACACAAAACAGCCGAATAATTTTCACTGTCCAAATGCTTTTTAAGCGCCTCACAGCCCTTAGTAACAAGCTCATACATAAGGGAATCGTTGCCGTCTTTTGCGGGGTGATTTTCCTCAAAACGATAGCTCATACCGAAAAATTTAGGCATTCTTCTATATAAAAACACGTGTCCCTTGCTTATTATTTTAGACTTCTCAGGCGACCAAAAAGCCAACGCATCCTTAACTACACACTCTATATTATTATTTCCAAAAGAATCCGCAACCGCAAATGCGGCAGAGTTATGTCCCTCTCCGGTATTGCAGGATAATATTAAAATTTTCATTCTTTTCTCTCCCCTCGCCAAGAAGCTTAAAAAAGGGTATATTTATGTCGAACTAAAAAGATAATTATCAAAAACAAAAAATTTAATCATTCTTCTACAAATAACATTTTAACATAATTTTTATTGCCCTTCAAGTTTTTTTGAAACTTTTTGTAATATTTTAAAAATATGCTTTTAATTGGTAAAAAAATGTGATATATTAAACCTATATTTAAAAGATAGGAGTAGTAAATGCTTAAATTTGAAGATTTAAAGAAAAACGAAGCCATTAACACCTATATTATAGGTGCGGATAAATCGCTCGCCGCCTTAGGCTTTACCGAGCACAGCTTTGCCCACGTAACCAAGGTAGCAAAGACCTGCGAATATATTCTTTCATCCGTAGGAAAAAGTGAGCATGAAATTGAGCTTTCAAAAATTGCGGCATATCTGCATGATATAGGCAACCTTGTAAACCGAATTGAGCACTCCCAAAGCGGAGCGGTAATGGCATTCAGAATACTTGACAAGCTTAATATGCCCGCCGGTGATATTGCAACAATAGTAACTGCAATTGGAAATCATGACGAGGGTACGGGTGTCCCGGTTGACGATATTTCTGCCGCCCTTATTTTAGCTGACAAGTCCGATGTTCGCAGAAGCAGGGTACGTAATACCGATAAAACCACCTTTGATATTCACGATAGAGTCAATTACTCGGTAGAAAGCTCGGTTTTAGAAATAAACGAACAAAAAACCGAAATCCGTTTATCCCTTAAAATTGATACAAACTACGGCAGTATAATGGAATATTTTGAAATCTTTATGGAGCGTATGCTCTTATGCCGAAAAGCCGCCGAAAAGTTAGGTCTTAGTTTTAAACTCACAATAAATGAACAACAATTACTTTAAAAGACAGAAAGGTTGAATTATATGTATCCACTATTATTAAAAGCCCCCGTTAAAGATTATTTATGGGGAGGCAATAAACTGAAAACCGAATACGGCTTCGAGAGTGACAGCGAAATTGCTGCCGAAGCATGGGTGCTTTCCTGCCATAAGGACGGTACAAACACCGTTGTAGGCGGTGAGTTTGACGGCAGAAGTCTTTTAGAAGTTTTAAATATATGGGGTGAAAAGGCTTTAGGTGAAAGGGCAAAAAAATTCAGCTACTTCCCTATTCTTATAAAGCTTATTGATGCAAAGCAAAAGCTGTCGGTTCAGGTTCACCCCAGTGATGAATATGCCCTCAAATATGAGGGTGAATACGGCAAGACCGAGATGTGGTATGTTGTAGATTGCGAAGAAGGCGCCCAGCTTATCTACGGCTTTAAAGAGAATATTTCAAAAGAGGAATTTGAGCGCAGAATAAATGACAATACCTTAACAGAGGTTTGCAACTTTGTGCCGGTACATAAAGGTGATGTTTTCTTTATTGAGGCGGGAACACTCCACGCCATAGGTGAAGGAATCTTAATTGCCGAAGTACAGCAAAATTCCAATACCACTTACCGTGTATCCGACTACGGAAGACTCGGTGCGGACGGCAAGCCCAGAGAATTACACGTTGAAAAAGCCATAGATGTAACCAAATGCGAAAGACCCACCATACCCTACGGCAATGTAGGCACAATCACCGTAAACGGTGAAGATAAATACCGTGAGCTTGCACGCTGTGATTTATTTACAACAGGTGTAATAAGTCTCAAAAAATCCACTGTTATAAATACTAAAGAAAGCTTTGTATCTTTAGTAGTGCTTGACGGTGCAGTGAACATTCATTGGGATAACAACAGCCTTATAGCCAAAAAGGGTGACAGTATATTCGTCCCCGCAAATCTGACCGTAACACTTACGGGAGAGGCTGAGATACTTTCAAGCTACGTATAAACACACGCAATTAGCACTCTTTTTATAGGAGTGCTAATTTTTAATATTTGTTCATAGTTTGTTAACACATTATGCGTAATACGGTATTATACTATTAGTCAGTTAAAGTCAAATTTCAAAATTAAGGTGATTAAAAATGCGTACAAAACAGTTTAAATCAGAATCAAAAAAACTTATGGATATGATGATAAATTCAATCTATACCCATAAGGAAATCTTTTTGCGTGAGCTTATTTCAAATGCAAGTGATGCTTTAGACAAGCTTTACTTTATGTCCCTTACCGATACAAATGTTGGTATTGCTCCCGATGAATTTGAAATAAGAATTGATATTGACAAGCAAGCACGTACCCTTACCATTACCGACAACGGTTGCGGTATGACCGAGGACGAGCTTGACAAGAATCTGGGAACAATTGCAAAATCGGGTTCTTATAATTTCAAGCAGGAAAACGAAAAGACCGAGAACGTTGATATTATCGGTCAGTTTGGTGTAGGATTTTACTCTGCATTTATGGTAAGTGATAAGGTATCGGTTTTAAGCCGTGCTTACGGAAGTAATGAAGCATTTTTGTGGGAATCCCAGGGTGCTGAGGGCTACACCGTATCCCCTGCCGAAAAGGAAACCGTTGGAACGGTTATTACACTTCATATAAAGGATAATACCGAGGACGAGAAATACGATGAATTTTTAGACCAATACCGCATTTCTTCTCTTATAAAGAAGTATTCGGATTATATCCGTCACCCAATCAAAATGGAGTTCACCACCAAAGAACCTGTCGATACCGAGGAAGGCAAAGAGCCCGAATATAAGGACGTTACCGAGCTTCGCACCTTAAACAGTATGATTCCTTTATGGAAAAAGGCTAAAAACGAATTAACCGAAGATGATTACAACAATTTCTACAAGGAAAAATTCTTTGATTACAACGACCCTGCAAGGGTAATCCATTACAAAACCGAAGGTCAGGCCACCTATAACGCACTCCTTTATATCCCGAAAC
>JAZQHX010000268.1:0-2170 GCA_045540835.1 Acutalibacteraceae bacterium
ATGTAGGTGTCCTTTTAAGTCAGACGGTAGGCGAATTTGAAGAAAAGCTTAATAAAGCGGGGATAGTATCGGTTGTAAACGTGTCAAATGAGCCCATAAAGGTGTTAGCCGACGGCAGACATCTGTGGCGTGTTTTTGATAATCTTATGAATAACGTCTGTAAGTACGCCCTTGAAGGCACAAGAGTTTATTTAGATGTAAAAGCCTTTAGCAGCAAAGCCGAAATAACCTTCCGCAATATTTCAAGGTTTGAGCTTAATGTTTCTGCCGACGAGCTAATGGAGCGCTTTGTGCGAGGGGACAGCTCCCGTAATACCGAGGGTAGCGGATTGGGACTATCAATAGCCAAAAGCCTTGTAGAGCTGCAAAACGGTAATCTTTCACTTAGTATTGACGGCGACCTTTTTAAGGTTAAAATAGAATTACCGCTTATTGAACAAACAAAGGATTGATTTAATTGGATAAAGAAAAGGAACGGGCAATATTTAATGCACGGCGGAAAAAGCGTCGGCGCAAAACAGTGACTTTCAGAGTAATTACGGCGGTTTTAATAACCGCCATAATAGCTACCGTTACCTATTGCTCGATTATGATTTACGGACTTTTTAACCCTCAAATTTATGAGTCGGGAATTCTTGCAGGGCTTAATAGCAGTAAAAATGTAGAAAAAGCTTTGGAATTAAAGCTCCCCGATTGGGTGGACGAACAGTTTATACACAAGCATACTACTGCCCGAACGGGTATGAAGCTCAGCGATATTAAGGGTGTTGTTATTCATTATGTGGGCAATCCAGATACTACCGCCCAAAACAACCGTGATTATTTTGATAAGATTGATACGAGAGTAAGCTCACATTTTGTTGTCGGCTTAGAGGGTGAGGTTATCCAATGCCTGCCGCTGTATGAAAGGTCGGCAGCGAGCAATAACCGAAATAAGGATACGATTTCCATAGAGGTCTGCCACCCTGACGAGAGCGGAAAGTTTAATAATTCTACCTATAATACGCTTATAAAACTGACTTCTTGGCTTTTAGAAAAATTTTCTCTTGACGAAACGGACATTTTGAGGCATTATGATATTACTGGGAAAAGTTGTCCTAAATATTTCGTTGAAAATGAGGACGAATGGATAAAATTTAAGGAAGAAGTCAAGAAGAAAATAAATGAGCATTAAATCTAAACGTGAAAATCTAACTTTAAAGCAAAAAAGAATAATAAGTATAATAATCTTTGCTCTGCTTATGCTGTTCTGCGCATATGTCGGCTGGGTAATAGGCAGACCAATGATAAAATTTGTCGAAAATCCAGAA
This sequence comes from Acutalibacteraceae bacterium, assembly GCA_045540835.1. Taxonomy (GTDB): domain Bacteria; phylum Bacillota; class Clostridia; order Oscillospirales; family Acutalibacteraceae; genus UBA737. Next base: position 1,311 of record JAZQHX010000268.1, read on the forward strand.
AAATTCAGGGCTTGGGTAGGCGATAAGGGTTTTATTGGTAAAATCGCCTTTGTGTTTATGACTGTTTTTCAGGTTATAATAGCTTTTGTTCCGGGCGAGCCGTTAGAAATCGGTGCCGGCTATGCCTTCGGTATAATCGAGGGTACGCTTTTATGTATGATAGGCATAACCTTAGGAAGCATTATCACCTTTGCTTTGGTGCGAAAATTGGGAATGCGTTTTGTAGAAATATTCTTTTCAAGGGATAAAATCAAAAGCCTTAAATTTTTGCACAATGAAAAGAAATTAGGACTTATAATATTTCTTATTTTCTTTATTCCCGGTACGCCTAAGGATTTAGTAACTTATTTTGTAGGATTAACACCCATAAAACCCGAAAGGTATCTTTTGCTGGTGTCTGTCGCAAGACTTCCTTCTATAGTTACGTCAACCGTAGGCGGGGAAGCATTAGTCGGCAAGGATTACGTATCGGCGATAATTATTTTTGCTGTAACAGCAGTTTTAAGTGCAGTCGGATTGCTTATTTATAATCTATACACCAAGCGAAAAGCAAGGACAAAAAAGGAACATTAAGGTCGGTTTTTTAGTTTTTTGAAAAAAATTTTAAAAAATTAAAAATAATACTTGATTTTATTGTAAAGATGTGGTATTATACTTTGGCGGCTTAAAAAGTATCGCATTTGCGCTGATAGCTCAGCTGGATAGAGCGTCTGGCTACGGACCAGAAGGTCGGGACTTCGAATCTTCTTCAGCGCGCCAAAATAATGGCTTCACCTTTTGGTGAAGCTATTATTTTTATGTGTTCAAGTTAATGCGAACTCCCGAAGGGAGGGCGTCGAAGCAGCCGAGCCGCAAAGCGG
>JAZQHX010000269.1:0-2808 GCA_045540835.1 Acutalibacteraceae bacterium
ATGCGGCGGCTTTAGCCTTTAAAAGCGGTAATGTTTGTATACTTCGTGGTGGTAAAGAGGCTTTTTCGAGTGCTGATGCCATCGTAAAAGCCCTTAAAAGCGGTCTTAAAGCCAGCGGAATTGATGAAAACTATATTAACCTTGTTGAGGATACAACCCGCCAGAGCGCAAATGAACTAATGACGGCGGTAGGCTTTGTAGATTTGCTTATTCCGAGAGGTGGCAAGGGGCTTATTAAAGCCTGCACCGATAATGCAAAGGTGCCTTGTATTGAAACGGGAACGGGTATATGTCATATTTATGTTGATAAGTCGGCGGAAGTTGATACAGCTTTAAATATTCTTAATAACGCTAAAAGGAGCCGTCCGTCGGTCTGCAATGCGGCAGAGGTGTGCTTGGTTCATTCTGCTGTTGCAAATGAATTTTTGCCGAAGTTAAAAGATATGTTTTATAATACCGAGCCTATTACTGAACTTATTGGGGACGAAAAGGCTTGCAGTATTGTTGATATTACTAAAGCTGATGACGATAGCTTTGATACCGAATTTTTGGATTACAAAATGGCTGTAAAGGTTGTAGATTCGGTAGAAGAAGCGGTAGAGCACATAGCTAATCATTCAACACACCATAGCGAAAGCATTATAACTTCTGATTCTGTTGCGGCTGATTATTTTGTATCTGCTGTGGATTCTGCGGCGGTTTATGTAAATGCATCAACCCGATTTACCGACGGCGGAGAATTCGGTCTTGGTTGCGAAATGGGAATATCTACCCAAAAGCTCCACGCAAGAGGACCAATGGGACTAAAAGAGCTTAACACTTATAAATACGTAATTAAAGGAAACGGTCAGGTGAGATAAATGTCAAAATTCGGATTTATTGGAACAGGTAATATGGGCGGCGCTTTGGCTCGTGCGGTTGCAAAGGCTGTAGGAAACGAGAATGTAATACTTTCGGATAAATCAGCGGTTTCGGCTCAGCTTTTGGCTGATGAATTAAAATGCAGTTATGCCGATACCGAAACGGTTGTAAAAACCGCAAAATTTATTTTCTTAGGTGTAAAGCCTCAGGTTTTACCTGAAGTAATAACCGCAATTTCACCCGTGTTAGCTAACCGTACTGACAGATTTGTACTCGTTACAATGGCGGCAGGCGTAGCGCTTTCAAAATTTGATGAAATGTTTGGAACAAAATATCCCGTAATCAGAATTATGCCTAACACTCCCGTACAAAAGGGCAAGGGTATGATTCAGTACTGTGCGAATTCTGCTGTGTTTATGGACGAATTGAGCGAATTTTGTGATTCACTTAGATTTGCAGGCAGGGTAGATAAGCTTCAGGAAAATCTTATTGATGCGGCTTCGGCTGTATCAGGTTGTGGACCTGCATTCGCTTACCTTTTTGCAGAGGCTCTTGCTGATGCAGGTGTTGAATGCGGACTTCCAAGAAATAAAGCGATTGAATACGCTTCACAAATGCTGTCGGGTGCGGCAGAGCTGCTGCTTACTACCGGCAAACACCCCGGTGTTTTAAAGGACGAGGTTTGCAGTCCTGGAGGTACTACTATTGCAGGAGTACACGCACTCGAAACAAACGGCTTCAGAGGAGCTGTAATGTCTGCAGTAAAAGCGGCTTATGATAAGACGAAAGCACTTTCAAAATAAGGTTTGATACTTAAAAGGTGGAGTATATCTCCGCCTTTTAAATTTTAATAAAATATTCATTATTTAATACTTGACAATATAATTTAATGGCACTATAATTAGTTAGCAAACTAACATTTTAAAAGGTAGGTGCTGTATGAACAGGGAAAAGGACATCGGTCTTGCTGTAAGACGACTCTCGAATCTTATAAAACGTGATGTTGAAAAATCACGCATAAGATTAGGCATTGACCCTGTTAAAGGAGTTAACGGTTGGGCAATAAAGTATTTTTACGATAACCGAGACAAGGATATTTTCCAAAAGGACTTTGAAACAAAATTTTCTATCAGACGTTCAACGGCAAGTTGTATACTTAAAACAATGGAACAAAAGGGACTTATTTTAAGGCAGAGTGTTGAAAGTGATGCGAGGCTTAAAAAGATAGTTCTTACCGAAAAAGCCGTTGAAATACACCACAAAATCACCGGAGAAATTCACAACCGTGAAAAAAGATTGCGTAACGGAATTTCGCCTGATGATTTAGAGGTATTTTTTAAGGTTATTGACAGGCTTTGTGTAAATATGGAGGACAATGATGATTAAAACACTGGCAAAATCTATCAGGGAGTATAAATTACCCTCTATCCTGACACTTATTTTCATTATGGGTGAAGTTATAATCGAGGTGCTTATACCTTTTATTACGGCTGACCTTGTTAACAGTATTAAGGATAAAGCACCGATTGATTCGGTAGTAAAAACGGGTTTGGTACTGATTTTAATGGCATTCGTTTCGCTCGCTTGCGGCGGTATTGCGGCGGTTACATGCTCTAAGGCGGCTACTGGCTTTGCAAAGAATCTACGCCGTGATATGTTCAGCAAAATTCAGGGATATTCTTTTTCTAATATCGATAAGTTTTCCTCAACTTCACTCGTGACTCGTCTTACAACGGATATAAACAACGTGCAGATGTCTTATATGATGATTATAAGAACGGCAATAAGAAGTCCTATGATGTTTATATTCTCTATTATTATGGCATACACTATGGGCGGTGCGCTGGCTACTACCTTTGTAGTAGTTGTTCCCGTTCTTATTTGCGGACTTTTGTTTGTTGCAAAAAAAGCAATGCCTGCTTTCAGACGTGTATTCAAAAAATACGA
>JAZQHX010000270.1:0-6013 GCA_045540835.1 Acutalibacteraceae bacterium
GCTATTCAGATTTGTAATGAGATTAATAGTCAACTAAAAAATGCAAATAATTGGCTTAAGAATTTTGAACGTAGTAACTGCAAATAATAGATGATAAAAGGCTTGACCGATTCGGTCAAGCCTTTTCTGCGGACAGTCGAGGACGCCTGTCCCTACATTAAATTGCATATCCAATAAATAATTCCATACACCACGCTCGCCACCGTGCCGTAGGCGATAACAGGACCTGCGATTGTGAATATTTTAGTTCCAAGGCCTAAAACCTAGTCCTCTGCTGCTGTCAACTTAAGAAACATTACTTCATGTTCCATTATAACCTATAAAAAAACTGTCCATCCATTAAGATAGACAGTTTTTATTTATAATACGGCTTTGAATCGTTAGTCAAACCTAAAATATAATCAGTAGAGGTTTTGTATAACTTTGCAAGACGTATCAAGACATCCGTGGGCAAATCCCTTAGACCACGCTCATAGCGACTATACTGAGGTTGCTTCATTAGTAAATAGTTAGCAACATCTTTTTGTGATAAATCACAATCTTCTCTCAAATCTTTTAACCTTGGATAATAATTGTCCATACATAAATCAACCTTATAACCATTTGGTATTGACACTTTAACATGAATATGCTATAATCATTTAAATTTATAACCATATAGTTATAAAAACAAACTTTAAGGTGGTATTGATATGGAAATTGCAATTATTTTCCCGATTGGTGGAATTTTAGCAATAATAGGTGGAATTCTTTTTGTAATTGTTTATGGAATACAAATGTCAGCCGCAGATAATCCTGATCTCATAAGAAATTTTGCAGAAGAGTATTCTGTTCTAATTTATGTAATTATTGCAATAATAGTAATTTTACTTTTGTTTGGTTTGCGGTTGCTTTTGGGTAAATGGAAAAATGCTATATTAAGTAGTTTTCCACTGTACTTATCATTGATAACAGCCTATAAAGTGTGTATTGAATGGTTAATTGAGTGCTATGATTATATGGATGAATTGTTTTTGATACTTCTCATAGTTGCGCCCTTGTTAATACTTTACTTGTTAGTAATGCTAGCACTTACATTATCACCAAATTTCTTAATAATTATTCCGTATATTCTTGAAAAGAAAAGCAATTTTTTCGATAATGTGTACTATTGGATAATTGCTTCAGTGAATTCTGCTATTTATATAATTATACTTGCAACTGGAATAATTGAGCGCTCAATTTAATTGTGATAAATCAAGCAGCAAATTGTTTATAATACTTAATTTAAAAAAGAGTCTTCAATAATGAATTTATAACTTTTAAAGGGAGGCAATATTGCCCTCCCTTTAAAACAATGTCGTTATCCAATAAATAATTCCATACACTACGCTCGCAACTGTGCCGTAGGCGATAACAGGACCTGCGATTGTGAATATTTTAGCGCCAAGACCTAAAACCCAGCCCTCGCTTTTAAATTCGATTGCAGGAGAAACAACAGCATTTGCAAATCCCGTAATAGGCACTAAAGTACCTGCCCCTGCCCTTTTTGCGATTTTATCAAAAAGTTTTAGTCCCGTCAGTAAAGCGGCAATAAAAATAAGGGTTATAGGAACGAGCATCTTTACCACCTTTTCACTAAACCCGAGATAGTTATAAAGCTCTAAAAAAAGCTGTCCGATTACACAAATAAATCCACCTACACAATACGCCCACAAAAAGTTTTTTATATGTGGTGACGGCGGCGACATTTTCTTTGCCATTTTACCGTATTCCTTATTGCTTACTGACATAAATGACATCTCCTTTGCCTTTATTTTAAACAAATTCAATGTTAATATTCAAATTATTTTATATGCGCCGCAGGCACATTTAATTCCGAATTACGAATTCCGCATAGGCTCCCTCTTTGAGGGAGCTGTCAGCAAAGCTGACTGAGGGAGTACGAATCACATTTTTCATAATAAACCATCGTGGTAAAAAATCAATCCATTTCCAAGAACTTAGGTGAATTGCCTGCGGTGGCTCACCGAAAAAAGACTGCCCGAAAAGGACAGTCTTATATATCAAAGGGGTTTGTATCGGTAATTCTGTGGACTTTGGCGCCACCGCCGCCGATTGAGGATCCTATTAAATAACCCCTACGGTATACTATGCCGCAGGGGTTTAAAATGTTAATTTAAGCTATAGGATTTTTTCTTACAAAAAGCACACCTAAAGTATTTGCGCCGCAATGCGAAGAAACCGTACAGCCTGCTCTTGTGATAAACACCTCTTTAAAGGGTGCTAATTCCTTAACCTTTTCAGCTACGCTTTCAACAATATCCATATCACAGCCTGCATGAGTTACAAACACACGGTCAAGGTCAATACCCTTTGCATCTCCGATACGCTCGGCAGCGTATGTAAGAAGCACGTCAGAATACCTGCCACGATATTTTTTACCAACACCCATTGCACCGCCCTTAACCTCAATACAAGGCTTCAGTTTGAGCAGATTAGCCCCTAACATTGCAAGGGCTGAACATCTTCCGCCCTTATGCAGATATTCAAGGCTGTCAATAACAAACGAAGCATCTACACAAGGCTTCATTTCCTCAATTTTTGCAACAATATCTTCCGCTTCCATACCGCTTTGCGCCATTTCAGCCGCATTTACTACCAAAAGTCCCGAACCGGTAGATAAATTTGCCGCATCAATTACATATACGTTCTCAAATTCCTCTGCCGCCATACGTGCATTATTATATGTAGATGACATTGAAGCGCTGATTGTAAAATGAATAACTGTTTTTCCCGCATCAACAAAAGGCTTAAAAAAGTCTATACACTCCCCTATATTTGCGGCGGTTGTTTTAGGCAACTCACCTGTTTTTGCGTGATGCTCATAAATATCGTCAGGATTTATATCCACGCCGTCTTTATAGGTCTTTTCCCCCAATGTTACACCTAAAGGAAGAATAGAAATATTATACCTTTCTTTAAGCTCTTTGCTTAAGTCTGATGTACTGTCACTCGTAATAACTATGTTAGCCAAAATAATTACCTCCAATAAGCAATATATGCCGCTTAAAAGGTATTTTAACACCAAATCGACAAAATATCAATATTTTTTATCAAAAACGATTAAAAAATTGTAATAATTTGTAATATTATTTTTAATGATAATGTGTTATAATAATTTTAGTATTTTGTTTGAGGTGATACATATTGAATTTCTTTAAATCCGCTTTTTCTAAAGCTGTGCTGGCAATATCGTTATTATGTGTAGCGGCTATAGTTTTTCACACTGCGGTTGTAAGTGAAAAAAATGCTGTTATAAGGAAGCTTGAGAGCGAAATTTCGGGCAACAAAACTGCCGTTACTCAAGCAATGGAAAAGACAGCCGAGTTAGAAAAACAAATCAAAAAGCTTGAGGAATCAGCTTCTAAAACAAAAAAGGAGCTTAGCAAACTGAAAGAAACCAACAGTAATCTTGAAAAGGAAAATGACAAGCTAAAAAAGGAAAATTCCTCATTAAAAAATTCAAAAAAGCCCTCAAGCAATAATAATTCCACTCAGTCAACAGAAACAACACAGACAAATGTTGTAACAAACGGAAAAAAGATATGCTATTTAACCTTTGATGACGGTCCGAGCGATAACACATTAAAAATTCTAAAAATACTGGATAAATATAATGTAAAAGCTACTTTTTTTGTAATAAATACGTCAAAGCTAAGTTATGTTAAAAAAATCAAAGCGGCAGGTCATACGGTAGGACTTCATTCCTATACGCACGATTATGATACAATTTACAAAAACTCAACCGCTTATTTTAAGGATTTGAATTTAATATCAAATGCAGTTAAAAAGCAGATTGGAATTGAATCTAAAATAATTCGTTTCCCCGGTGGCAGCAGTAATACCAAAGGACTTACAAAGGCAATGCGCCAGCAGGTTATAAAAAAAGGATATTACTATTTTGACTGGAATGTAGATTCAATGGACGCTTCGGGACACAATGTAAGCTATACAAAAATAAAAAACAGCGTGCTTACAGCCGCCAAAAGCCGAAATTCTATATGCGTTTTAATGCATGACACCAGCGCTAAGGACACAACGGTTACTGCTCTGCCCTATATAATTAAGGGTTTGAAAAAACAGGGTTATACCTTCCAGGCACTTACCGAAAAAAGTCCCGGTTTCAGGCATAGATAAAAAATTACTTCCGGTATATCTTGATATGCCGGAAGTTTTATGTTAAAATAATAGAAGTATTTTGTAAAAGAGGTAAAAATTATGAAAACAGTAGTATCAGTAATAGGAAAAGACTCGGTAGGCATTATTTCAAAGGTAAGTGCCGTTTGTTCTGAGTGTAATGTTAATATAGTAGACATAACCCAGTCTGTTTTGCAGGATATGTTCGTTATGGTTATGCTTACAGAAATTACAGAAATTAAAGGCTCATTCTCGGATTTTTCCGAAAAAATGAAAAAATTAGGCGAAGCTAACTGCCTTGATATACGTGTTATGCACGAAGACGTATTTAACTCTATGCATAGAATTTGATGAGGTGTTCAGATGCTTAATATAAATGACATAATGGAAACCATAAATATGATTTCCGAAGAAAATCTTGACATACGTACCGTTACAATGGGTATTTCGCTTTTAGATTGCGCTGATTCTGATGCAGACAAGGCTTGCGAAAAGATTTATAACAAAATTACCCGCTTAGCAGGAAACCTTGTAAAGGTGGGCGAGGATATTGAAAAGGAATACGGTATCCCGATTATAAATAAGCGTATTTCGGTAACACCTATTGCTATGGTAGCCGCCGCTTCGGGTGGAGACCCCGTAAAATATGCAAAGGCTTTACAAAAAGCCGCAGATGCTACGGGTGTAAACTTTATCGGCGGATATTCAGCCTTAGTTCACAAGGGATTTTCTGCGGGAGATGAAGCACTTATTCGTTCTATCCCCGAAGCCTTATCTGTTACAACTAATATCTGTTCCTCGGTTAATATAGGTTCTACCAAAGCAGGACTTAATATGGACGCTGTAAAGCTTATGGGACAGATTGTAAGAGAAACTGCCGAAATTACAGCCGACCGTGACTGTATAGGCTGTGCAAAGCTGGTTGTTTTCTGTAATGCGGTTGAGGATAACCCCTTTATGGCAGGCGCCTTCCACGGTGTCGGTGAGCCTGACTGCGTAATCCACGTTGGTGTATCGGGTCCGGGTGTTGTTCAGGCGGCACTCAAAAAATGTCCTGACGGTGACCTTGGAAAGCTTGCAGAAATTATCAAGCGTACAGCATTTAAAATCACCCGTATGGGACAGCTTGTAGGTAGTGAAGCTTCCCGTAGGCTCGGTGTTCCTTTCGGAATAGTTGATTTATCCTTAGCGCCTACACCTGCTGTTGGTGACTCGGTAGCGCATATATTAGAAGAAATGGGACTCGAAACCTGCGGAACACACGGCACTACTGCCGCTTTGGCTATGCTTAACGATGCCGTTAAAAAGGGTGGCGTTATGGCGTCTTCCTATGTAGGCGGACTATCCGGTGCATTTATCCCCGTTTCCGAGGACGCAGGAATGATTGCCGCCGCACGTTCGGGTGACCTTTGTCTTTCTAAATTAGAGGCAATGACCGCCGTTTGCTCGGTTGGACTTGATATGATTGCAATTCCGGGAGAAACCCCTGCCGAGGTTATATCCGCAATTATTGCAGACGAAGCAGCTATCGGTATGGTAAACAGCAAAACCACAGCTGTAAGAGTAATCCCTGCCATCGGCAAAAAAGCGGGAGATACCCTTGAATTCGGTGGTCTTTTGGGCTCAGGACCCATAATGGACGTAAATCTTACCAAAAGTCCTAAAAAGTTTATAGACAGAGCCGGCAGAATCCCCGCTCCCATGCAGAGCCTTAAGAACTGATTAAAATCTACACTAAAGACTACGAAGGGATTATATATGAGCGAAAAACTAAAGAAAGCGTTACAGCTTTTTGTAACCTTTTTCAAAATAGGTGCTTTTACCTTTGGCGGCG
>JAZQHX010000271.1:0-8652 GCA_045540835.1 Acutalibacteraceae bacterium
AGGGTAGTGATGATATTGATTATGTGAAATTCACTACCATTGATAAAGAAGCTTACTATTATATAAACTATACCTCTTTAAGTGTTGGAGAGCGTAGATATTTCTGGCTTTACGATGCCGACGGAAACCAAATTTTATATAATGACCCTTATGGTGTGAACAGCAAAGATTACAGCGTATCATTAAAACCCGATAGCACATACTATATACTTTTCAAAGGCTCTAACGGAAATTACACCTTTAATATTAAGTATGAATGTGATTATGAGGGTAACACTAAGGACGAAGCGGTAGAAGTCGATTTGAATAAGCTTAATGAGTGCAAGCTCGAATCAAGCTCTGATGTTGACTGGTTTAAGTTTACGGTTGATTATGACGATGATTACCGTTTCCGTGTTATAAATGAAACCTCGGGAAATATTTATGCGGATTTATATAATTCACATGAGGGGCTTGTTAAAGATGTAAGTGCAAGCAGTGAAAACGATTATACCGTAACACTTACAGCCGGAACATATTATTTAAGAATAAAAAGAAATTATGGTGACCCTAAATACTATACCTGGGTAGTAGCCGAGTGTGGTAACGGTCACTTTGAAAAGACGGTTTACAGCACAAAGACCGGTATAAATAAATATGGCACTAAAAAGACGGTTTGCAGTAAATGTGGCAAGGTTATTAAAACCGAAAAGGTATCGGCAGTAAAGACGATAAAAATTGTTTCCGCAACTCTTACCTATACAGGAAACCGTGTTACACCTAAATTCACCGTTACGGATATGAACGGCAAAAAAATAACCTCGTATACGGTTACTTATTCTAATTCTTTGAGCAAAGCAATGGGTAAATATACCGCTACGGTTACTTTAACAGGTGCATACAGCGGTACTAAAACCTTTACCTATAAAATAGTTCCTGCTACACCTACGGTTAAGGCAAAGGGAACAACTGCAGGGAATAAGCTTAGCTGGAACAAAATAGCAGGTGCTAAGGGTTATAACATTTACTACCGTTATTATAACGGCAGTAAATGGAGCAGTTGGAGAAAGATTAAAACCACAACTTCACGCTCGTATACACACAAGGCTTCAAGCGGTTATCTCTGTCAGTATAAAGCGGAAGCGTATAACGGCAGTTATATAAGCGGTGCAAAAGCCACTTCAAATGTAGTGCGTCTTGCTTGTCCTAAAGTTACGGCTAAAAAGTCAGGCAGTGCTATTAAGGTTTCCTGGAATAAAATAAAGGGCGCTAAGGGATATGTTGTATACCGTCGCCAGTATAATTCAAAAACACGCAAGTGGGGCGGATATAAAAAGGTTAAAACCACCACTTCACGTGCATTTACCGATTGGAGCACAAAGCGCAAGACATATTATCAGTATGCCGTAAAAGCATATAATACTTCTGCGAGCAACAGCGACTATAAACCATCAAAGAGTGTTAAGCGCTAATATTTATAATTTGTAAAAAGCAGCCCGACTTTACATCAGTCGGGCTGTTTTGGCTAATGTTGACATTTAAGGTGTTTTGTGGTAGTATATAAAAAACGATTCGTTCGTATGCACCTTGGAAAGGAACGTGTTTTTTATGTATAAAAGTTTTTTTAAACGTTTAATAGATATAATATTATCACTCATTGCAATTGCTGTTCTGGCATTACCTATGCTTTTAGTTATTTTAGCTATAGTAATTGATTCAAAAGGTTCGCCCTTTTTTACTCAAAAACGTGTTGGAAAGGGGAAACGGCATTTTAAGATATACAAATTCCGTACAATGCGTATTGATACTCCGCACGATGCACCTACACATACACTCGAAAATCCCGAACAATGGATAACAAGGGTTGGTAAAATTTTGCGTAAAACCAGCCTTGATGAATTACCGCAGATTTTCAATATTTTGTTTGGTCAGATGAGTATTATCGGTCCGAGACCTGCATTGTGGAATCAGTATGACCTTATTGAGGAAAGGGATAAATACGGCGCTAACGATGTTCGTCCCGGTCTTACGGGTTGGGCTCAGATTAACGGCAGAGACGAGATTGAAATTCCTTTAAAGGCTAAGCTTGACGGTGAGTATGTTGAGAAAATGAGCTTCGGTTTTGACGTTAAGTGCTTTTTCCTTACAATAAAGAGTGTTGCTAAGAGCGACGGTGTTGTTGAGGGTGGCACAGGTGAGCTTAATAAATCTAAGGAATCGGATAAATAATGAAAAAAATACTGATTACGGGCGCCGGTAGCTATATCGGCGTTTCTTTTGAGAATTATTTGAAACAGTTTGACGGTTACGAGACCGAAACGGTTGATATGCTCGACCCCGAATGGGATAAAAAAAGCTTCGAGGGGTTCGATGCGGTTTTTCACGTTGCAGGCATTGCACATATAAAGGAAACCGAGCAAAACCGTGATTTGTATTATAAGGTCAACCGTGACTTGGCGGTTAAGACGGCCGATAAAGCAAAGAATGAGGGCGTAAAGCAGTTCGTCTTTTTAAGTACTATGAGTGTTTACGGTCTTAATCAGGGGGTTATTACTGCTGAAACCGAAAAAAATCCCAATAATGCTTACGGTAAGTCTAAACTTATGGCAGAGGAAAAAATAACCGAAATGAGGGATTCGGATTTTACCGTTTCGGTAGTCCGTCCGCCTATGGTTTACGGTAAGGGCTGTAAAGGTAATTTTAATACGGTGGTAAAGCTTGCAAGCAAAAGCCCGATTTTTCCGTCCTTGAAAAATCAGCGGAGTATGATTTTTATTGATAATCTTTGTGAATTTGTAAAGCAAATTATTGATAATAAAACTGACGGAGTTTTCTGTCCGCAGAATAGGGAATATGTAAATACTACCAATTTGGCACGTAAGATAGCCCAAAATAAGGGTAAAAAGGTCTGGTTCAGCCGATTGGCAGGTATTGCCGTAATAATTTTAAGACCGCTTGCAGGTGTTTTGCAAAAGGCATTCGGTACCCTTATATATAAGGATTTGGAACAGCACGATTTTAAATATTGCGTGACTGATTTTGAAGAATCAGTAAAGAAAAGTTTATAAAAATAATATAATTATATTAAAACCGAGAATCTGTAGCGATTCTCGGTTCTTTATTTGACTGATTCTTTTAAGCCTAATAAATTAGGGGTATACGGACAGTCGAGAACGGTAAGTCCCTACAAAGCGTAGATGATTATAAACCATTGTAGAACGGTTTGATGAGACCAAAAACTTAGCATAAATGTATAAAAACCATCGTGGTAAAAGATATACGGATTAGAACAAACTAAGCCGAACTAAAAAAGAGCATTGCCGAGTTCGGCTACAAGGTCGGACATTTTTTGTCCTTTGTTAAGCCTTACGGTGTAGACGGGCTTGTCGGCTACTTTTAGCATAAAGCGGTTGCCGAAATAAGCCGAAAGCTTAGACATAACCTCGGGCTGAATTGAATTGATGTGAAGTATTGCACTGTTTGCCGTTCCCGTAATTTCGGCAATTTTAGCCGCCGCCGCTTTGTTGCGGAGAATTGCAATGTCAATAAGTCCCATAACGCTTGTGGGCGGTTCACCGAAACGGTCGCATAATTCGTCAATGACATCACTTGCATCATCGTCGGTACGTATTGCCGCAATGCGCTTGTAAATACCGAGACGGGCAGGCAATGACTCAATATAACTTTCGGGAATATGCGCCGAAACATTAAGGTCAACCGTGCAGGGAATATCGTCTTCAACCACAACACCGTTTTCCTCGTTTACAGCATCAGATAAAAGCTTTAAATACATATCATAGCCGACAGACTCCATATTACCGTGCTGGTCTCCGCCTAATATACTGCCCGCACCCCTTATTTCAAGGTCACGCATAGCAATCCTGAAGCCTGAGCCAAATTCGGTATACTCTCTTATAGCTTCAAGTCTTTTTGAGGCTATGTCGGATAGCTGACGGTTCTGCGCAAAACAGAAATAGGCATAGGCACGCCTTGGTGACCTGCCTACACGTCCTCTTAATTGGTGAAGCTGTGCTAAGCCCATTCGGTCGGCATCTTCAATTATAAGGGTGTTGGCATTAGGCACGTCCACACCCGTTTCGATTATTGTTGTGCATACAAGCACGTCGACTTCGTGCTCTAATAACTGTCGCCAAATATTAGTAAGCTCGTCTTCGCTCATTTTACCGTGAGCTATTCCGAAATTGACGTCGGGTAGCTTTGCTTTAAGCCTTGCGGCACAGCGCTCGATTGATTCGACACGGTTGTGCAGATAATAAACCTGACCACCACGGCGGATTTCTTTGTTTATAGCATCAATAATAACACCCTGATTGTATTCGAGTACATAGGTCTGTACGGGGTGACGGTCGCCGGGGGCTTCGTCAAGAGATGACATATCTCTAAGTCCAGACATTGCCATATTAAGGGTGCGAGGAATCGGAGTAGCACTTAAAGTGAGAATATCCACAAATGGATAAAGCTCCTTAAGCCTTTCTTTTTGCGCTACACCGAAACGCTGTTCCTCGTCAATAATTACAAGACCAATATCCTTAAATGAAACATCCTTTGAAATAAGACGGTGGGTACCTACTACCATATCGAGCCGTCCGCATTTAAGGTCAGAAATAATTTTTTCCTGCTGTTTGGGACTTACAAAACGGTTTAAAAGCTTTACGGTTATAGGCATTTCACCGAAACGGCGTACAATGGTATTATAATGTTGCATTGCAAGAATGGTGGTGGGCACTAATAAACAGCATTGCTTGCCTTCACTTATGCACTTGAATGCCGCACGTAATGCTACCTCGGTCTTGCCAAAGCCAACGTCACCGCAAAGCAGGCGGTCCATTGGTACGTCACGTTCCATATCTTGCTTTATTTCGTTAATGCAACGCAATTGGTCGTCGGTCTCGTCATACTCAAAGCGTCTTTCAAAATCGTTTTGTAAATCGGTGTCAGGTCCGAAAGCGTAACCCTTGACCGACATTCTTTTAGCATATAAAGCTGTTAACTGCTTTGCCATATCACGAACAGCCTTTTTAACTCGTGTTCGTGTTTTTTGCCATTCGCTACCGCCTAAACGGTTAAGCTTGATTCCGCCGTCCTCACTCGCAGAGCCTATATAACGTGAAACCAAATCAAGCTGAGTTACGGGCACATACAAAACATCGCTTTTGGCGTATTTGATTTTAATGTAGTCCTTCGTAACACCTTGATTTGTGATTCTGTTTATGCCGTCAAAAATGCCGATACCGTGGGCTTCGTGTACAACATAATCGCCCTTACGCAGTTCGTCGAGTGAACCGATTTCCTGCGAATTTTTAGGTCGCTTTTTGTGTTTTTTCGTTTCCCCTGCAATATAGCGGTGGGTGATAAGCATAAATCTTTGGCTCGGTATCTCGAATCCGCCCGACAGTCCGCCCGTAGTCACCGAAACCGTACCCGATACGGCGGTGGGATTCTCGGAAAACAAAGCCGTAATGCCTTTTTCGCATAATTCCTCGGTTAAAATTTTAGCCGCCCTTTGCTCGCCTGCCAAAACCACAACAGAGCCCTTTTGCTCTAAAATAAAGGAAATATCCTCGGTAAGTACCTTTACATCACCGCTCCAAGGGGTAGAACGCTTGTAATTAAAGTTGATAATATCCTTAACCTTTAATTCGTATGAGGTACGAGGGAAGTTTTCGAGTATAACAGCTCCCTGAACACAGGCGAAAAAGTCTTCACGTGTCAACTGTAAAGAAGCGGTAGCACGTGACAAAAAGCCGTCCTGCAGGTAGCTTTCCACATCAGCAGACTGCTGTATTTCCATAGATTTAAAGCGTTCAGCCATACTGCCCGATTCGCTTAAAAATACAAGAGAGTCGCCTATATAGTCGAATATTGTCTCGCCACCGGGGTATATAATAGGTAGATAGCGGTCGGGTGGAATCTGTATTCCGTTTTCTAAAGCGTTAATGTCGGAATTAAGTCTTTCCTTTTGTTTGTCGGTAAGACTTTTCTCATTTTTTAAATAGCTTTTTAGTTTACGGCAAAGCTCCTCGGGATTATAAAGCACCTCACAGGCAGGGGAAATTTCAATACTTTCTACGGTATCTGTACGGCGCTGGGTTTCGGTATCGTAATAGGAAATACTGTCAATCTCGTCGCCCCAGAATTCTATTCTTACAGGATTTTTTGAGGTTATGGGGAAAATATCAAAAATTCCGCCTCTGACTGAAAACTGACCTGCACCCTCGCAGATTTCACTTCTTGCATAGCCTGCATTTAAAAGCCTTTCGCATAAAGAGGCAGTATCGGTAATGTCGCCCGATTTTAGTGTGAATCTGGAATCACTTAAAATTTCGGGAGGAACGGTAAACTGAATTGCCGCATCAATTGATAAAGTAAGTATGCCAAAATCCCCATCTGCTAAAGCAGACAGGGTGTCGGTACGCTTGTGCTCGTATTCTTTCGAGTAGCCCGAAAGGTTGCCTATGCAGTAATCACGAAGCGGAAAGTTAAGGCAATTAAAGCCCATGGAGCATAGGTCGTTTTTAAGCTCGTTTGCCGCCGCCTCATCGTGGGTTATAATAACGGCTTTTTTGCCCGTGTCACGTACAATACTTCCGATTACCGCCGCCTTGGTTATAAGGGAAAGTCCCGTACAGGCAAGGGGTAGCCTTTCTTTCAGAATGTCGGAAAGCAGACCTTTATAGTCGGGGTCGCCATGTAGGATTTCGTTTATAAATTTCATAAATCCCTCAGCTGTTGTATTTATTCATAGCAGAGTCTATACCACGGTTTATGATTTCTCCCACCGCTTTTACGGCTCTGTCTATCGCATTTTTAAGATTTTCGGTGTCTTCCTCAGGAAATTTTCCCAAAACCCAGCTTACAACGTCATAATCGGGTCTCGGCTTTTTACCTACACCGATTTTAATTCGGATTATGTCTTCACTGCCGGTAAGCTCAATTATATCCTTAATACCGTTGTGACCGCCGTGACTGCCCTTTCTGCGTGTTCGGATTGTGCCGACGTCGAGCATCATATCGTCAAACAGTACTATAATTCTGTCAAGCGGTATTTTATAAAAGGCTGCCGCCGCTGTTACCGCACGTCCTGAATTATTCATAAAGGTCTGCGGCTTTATTACAAGTATACGCTTATCCTTTATTTTAAATTCACCGCAAACGGCATCAAATTTGTGCTTCTGAAACTGGAAATCCTGCTTTTCGGCTAATTTGTCCACCGCCATAAAGCCGGCATTGTGCCGTGTTCTTTCGTATTCAAGTCCCGGATTTCCAAGACCTACTACCATCCAATCGTAGGTAGGTTTAGCTTTAAATAACATTTTATCCACCTTACTTTTAATACTAAAGCATTTTAACATAAATGATATATGTTTTCAAGCGAAAAAAGCGTATAGCTACATATTGGTTAAAAATAAGGCTTTAAACTGCATTTCCTTATGTATGATTCTCATACCATATTTTTATAATGACTATGTGGATGTCGAAATAGGGCAAAGCCTTATTTCGGCTGCGAATTCCTTGAAATGATACCGAAGTTGTAAAATAACGTTTCAAGACGTTTTTTTGCAACATGAAGCCGATAATCATTATAACAACCTAACGGTCAGTCGAGGATGCCTGACCCTACAATACAATTATATTTTTAAATTGCGCCGCAGGCACATTTAATTCCGAATTATGAATTCCGCATTCTGAATTAAAAAAGTATTGACATATTTGACTTTTTGTGTTAAACTATCCTAGCGTGCGAAAATGTGCGAATATTTTTGTGCGACAAATTTTAAAAAATAGGGAGGTGTCACAGTGCCTACGTTTAACCAGTTGGTTCGCAGCGGTCGTGAGACTGTAGAGAAGAAGGCTAAGGCTCCTGCACTTTTAAAGGGTTACAACTCTATGAAGCGTCAGCCTACCGATAATGATTCTCCGCAGAAGCGCGGCGTTTGTCCAGCCGTTACGCCTTCCACACCTAAGAAGCCTAACTCAGCGCTCCGTAAAATTGCCAGAGTACGTCTTTCCAACGGAATTGAAGTTTCTGCTTACATTCCCGGTATAGGACATAACCTGCAGGAGCACAGTGTTGTGCTTATCCGTGGCGGACGTGTTAAGGATCTTCCCGGTGTGCGTTACCACATCATCAGAGGAACTCTCGATACACAGGGTGTTGCGAAGAGAATGCAGAGCCGTTCTAAGTACGGTGCAAAGCGTCCGAAACCCGGCGCAAAGTAATTTAGGTTAGTAAACCGTTACTAGGCAAGTGACATTGAATTATTTTATATAATGTAATAATGCCTTGCTCGGTGCAAACGGGATTTTACTCGAGTACCTATGATATCATCAATATGAAGGAGGGAAGCAAAGTGCCAAGAAGAGGCTTTATTGCTAAACGTGATGTATTGCCGGATCCTATGTACAATTCCAAGATAGTTACACGTCTTATCAACAACATTATGTTGGACGGTAAGAAGGGTGTTGCTCAGAAGATTGTATATGGCGCATTCGACATTATAAGTGAAAAAACAGGTAAGGATCCGCTTGAGGTATTTGATGCCGCTATGGAGAATGTTATGCCCCAGTTAGAGGTAAAGGCTGTCCGTAAGGGTGGTGCTACCTACCAGGTACCTTTTGAGGTTCGTCCTGAAAGAAAGCAGACTTTAGGTC
>JAZQHX010000272.1:0-1708 GCA_045540835.1 Acutalibacteraceae bacterium
AAGGTCAACCAAGGATATTCTTCCATCTTCACTACTGTCACCGATTCTGGGACATTCAACTCTCAAAGCGTCTATATAAAGGGTGGTATTGCGTGAAAGCGAAAGATTAAAATTAAGAGCGGTGCTGTTTACTGCTGAAAAACGTAAAGCGAAGTTGTGAACACCACGCCATGCGCAATTATCATTCTCTGTTCCACTTTTAAATGTATTAAAATCAGAAACCGGAATACGCAGTATAGATTCACCGGCTGGAATAATATATGTAGAAGACATATATGTGCCGTTAATACCATCGGTTATATCGGTAGCTTCGGCATAAATTTTTAGTGCACGTGAAGACTTTACCCAAATTGCAATCGTAGCCTTACTTCCCCAGAAATAAGAATAGTTATCCGAAAGATAGAAGGTTTCGGTAGTGTTGAAAGCATTGTATCCAATACCACTGTATTGTGTTAAATTAGTTGTATAGCAAATAGACTGACCAGCTTTTTTGTATGCATTTGCATTTTCGGTTTTATCATCTGTGCCGCAAGCTGATATTGAAGTTGCTAAATCATCCAAATTCTTCCACTTGTAAACAGTACCGCCTGATGTTCTCTGTACCTGTTTTGCGTTACCTTCCACCTGAGTATAACCACTAATATCTCCCATTTTAGAAACGGCATTGATTTTGTGTTCTGCTGTTTTGTCACCGTTAGAAGCAACTAAATAGTAACCTATATTGTCTATGTAAATATCTCGTGAGGTCTCGCCCTCTCCGAAAGCATACTTAGGACGAATAAGTATGTCGGGATATACAAATTTCATTTCAGCTGTTGTGCTGCCGTTATTTTTTACGTAACCAGCTCTGTCAACCGCCATATGGCTGAAAGGTATTTCAACTATGCTTTCACCTTCAGGAATAAGGATTTCTTTTGAAATTAAAAATTGTGAAACTGTACCATAATTGTTATCCATACATCTTACTGTAATATAAACTGGATGTGCAGTTTTTACCCAGAATGCCAATGCTAAATCGGGAGCATCGGTATAAGCTATAGCGCCAACCTGGGTTCTCGCAGTTACTCTGTGATAAGATCTTGCAACAGTATCACCTTGTGGAGTTGCGGCTGTAATTGATTTTTCGTAAGACAGCTTATACGATTTACCTGTACCGCCGTAAACGTTTTCACTATTTGTTTCAAGCGAAGCGGTTGATGTTACAACACCGGCAGATGTTACCGACTGCGACTGTGCTTTGTTTTCAAGATACATTTTTCCTGTGAAATCAGAATCAGTAAGAGCATCCATATTGTATTTTACAAAAAAGTCGTCATAGAATTTTACACCGTCGCCCGTGGTTACAATAGGTTCGGTAGAAATTCCGTTTTCTGCATAGGGACGGTCACCAATCTCATATGTCACCGTATCTGCATTTGCAGTAACAATACCGCTAAAAAGGGTTGTTGAAATTGCTGCGCTTAAAATAATGCTGAGTAGTTTTTTCATTAGAGTTTGCTCCTTTCAAATTTTTACAATTTATTATTTGGAAAACCTTTTAATAGTTTCCCTAACAACCAAGTGAAGTGAACGTGGGTCATCTTCAGGAATATCGGCACCAAGTACCCAACCGAATACACCGCCTACACCTTCATCCATACAACGAAAGACCTTGTCACGCACCATATAAGGGCCGTTAAAGTACATAACCTGTGTGTCGGTATATGCA
>JAZQHX010000273.1:0-2017 GCA_045540835.1 Acutalibacteraceae bacterium
AATTACCGTCGATTGCGGTGTGGCTGAATTAAAGAATGAAAATAATATTGCATTTTCGGCGGCAAAGCTGTTTTTTGAAAAAATAGCCGCAGAAGGCGGAGCCGAAATTAAAATAGAAAAAAATATTCCTGCGGCGGCAGGGCTTGGTGGCGGAAGTGCAGATGCGGCGGCGGTTTTGCTGGCGCTCGATAAGCTGTATAATACTAATCTTTCTTACGAAACACTTTGTGAAATTGCGCTTAAATTGGGAGCAGACGTTCCGTTCTTTATAAAAGGTGGCACACAAAGGGCCGAAGGCATAGGCGAAATACTCACTTCACTTCCGAGTTTAAAGCAGGGTTATTTTGTTCTTATAAAGCAGGGTAATAAGCCATCAACAGGGGAAATGTACAGAAGACTTGACAGCGAAAATCACCCTATTCCTGATGTTGAAAAGACGGTTGAGGCTATCGAAAACTGCGATATTTCTGCTTTGGCGGAAAGTCTCGGCAATTCCTTTACTGCCGTAAACGAGCAGTTTGAATTGAAACAGTATCTTTTAGATAGCGGTGCTTTGGCTGTGTCACTTTCGGGTAGTGGACCGACAAATTTCGCTTTGTTTGGCAACAAAACTAAGGCTCAAAGCGTATATAATGCCCTTAAAGCGCAGAGTGTAGAATGTTATATAGTAAATCCGATTGAAAAAGGAATTGTTTTTGAATAAAATTAAAAGGAGGTTATGTTTTTTGGAAGCATTATCAGTTAAAAAGAATGTTAAACCTTTTGTTAAGTGGGCTGGAGGGAAAGGTCAACTTATACATGAAATTGAACATTACTATCCTTTTGAAAGCGGAAAAATTTCAAAATATGCAGAACCTTTTGTCGGCGGTGGTGCGGTTTTATTTGATATACTCAGTAAATATAATTTGGAAGAAGTTTATATAAGCGATATAAACTCTGAACTTATAAATACTTATCGCATTATTCGTGATGATATTGATGCTTTGGTTGCGATGCTTTATACTATGCAGAACGATTTTGTTCCTTTGGATACAGATAGTCGTAAAGCATATTATATGGAAAAACGTGTGCGTTTTAATGATTTGAAGGTTAACGGAAACGAGAACATAAATATAGAGAAAGCGGCATTGATGGTTTTCCTAAATAAAACTTGTTTTAACGGTTTGTTCCGAGTAAATAGAAAAGGATTATTTAACGTTCCTATGGGTTCATATAAAAATCCTCTGATTTGCGATGAAAACAATCTTCGAGCGGTATCAGAAAAATTACAGAAAGTTATAATAGTTTGTGGAGATTATAAGAAATCCGCAGATTTTATTGATGAAAATACTTTTGCTTATTTCGATCCACCTTATAGACCTATTACGGATACAGCAAGTTTTACTGCATATACTGAAAACTTATTTAATGATAAAGAACAAATTGAACTTGCACGTTTTGTAGATGATATGCACAGGAAAGGTGCTAAGGTTGTGATTAGCAATTCTGATCCAAAGAACTCAAACACTGAAGACGATTTCTTTGATAGCATTTACTCCGCTCATAATATCAAACGAGTTGAAGCAACCCGAATGATTAACTGCAATGGCGAGTCAAGGGGAAAAATCAAAGAATTGCTTATTTCTAACTTTTAAAGGAGTATAAAAATGTTTATAAATAAATCTATTGAAAATCTTGCCAGCGATTTTGAAAATAATCTATTGGACACAAACCGAGGATATAACTATTATGTCGATTGGTCAAATATTGATGGATATAAAAAATATGATATAGAAATACACGCTTTAGATGTATTGATTGGAAAAAGTGATAATGATTTTTATGGGATATTTAAAGAGTTATTTATAAAATTACCTACAATAATTGAAGTTTTTCCATATTTATTTGCTTTGGCTAAAGTAGAAGCTAATAAAGTTAGAAAAAATTCTACTTTGAAAATCATAGGTAGTAATATTGACAGTGACGATTTTCAAATTTATTCTTTTAATGCAAAAAAATTACCTCGGGTACTTACAAA
>JAZQHX010000274.1:0-3973 GCA_045540835.1 Acutalibacteraceae bacterium
TTACCCTATCCCCGTCAAATGTAATTTCCGCTTCATCTATTACTATTGGGGCTTTTGGTTTAAAGCTTAGTGTCCTTAAGATAATTACAGCTAAAATTAAGATTATTACTGCTAAAACAATTAAAAATACCGTCATTTAAAGCATTCCTTTTTTATACATAATACGTGCAACTATTACCGTAAATATAACGCCTACGGGCACCATTATACCGACTGTTCCCTCATTGAGAGCAGGCACGAAAATAAATAGTCCGAGCATTAGAATAATGGGTGCTATGGAAAGCTTTGCGTTTTTAGATATAAAGACTACAGCCAGACCTCCGAAAAGAGCAGGCAGCATTTGTTCAAATGCAGGCTCTAACACAGGAGACTCAAGCGCATCGCCAATAGGAGTGATAACCAGAAGCAATATAACACCGATTATTATTATAAATGTAGTAACTATACTTGATACCGCAATTGAGATTGTAGAGATTATTTCCCCCTCCTCACTACTTGCCTTCACATCGGCTTTTTCCATTGCATCAATGGCAACGGGTAGCTTTAGATTAGAAATATTTCCGGTCACAAAGGAAAGGTAAGCACCGCCTGCTCCGAGCATTGGAACATAAGTAAATACCTCTATAAGACCTACTGCCCAGTACATAGGAAGTACAGCAAGTAAGGCTTTAAAGAGTGCCGACCATTCGGGAATAACTCCGAAAATAAGGCATAAAAGTGTCGGGAAAAGAAGAATAAGTACGAGTATTGTAAAGCCCCATACCCTGCCGTCACGGTGAACAGAGTCGAGATATGTCATTTCCTTTTTCATAAATAAAGCCCCCTTTCTTAACCTAACCAAGCCGTAATCGGAATAGCCGCCGCCATACCGCCTATGAGGCTTATAGGCAGAGCATAATCGGTCATCCATTTAAGCTTCGGCATTTTTGAAAGCAGACCGCAAACCGCCATTACTATTGCCGAAACCGCCATAACAAGAACGGGAATGAGTCCCGAAGTGGAGCTATAATGAACAATCTTTTCAACCGTTTCACCGTTTTCTCCGAGCACCTTTTCGGTAACGCTTATCATACCGTTGCTATCGGCCGTCCAAAGACGGGAAACATTACAGAAAACAAAGCCTAAAAATGCCGAAATCATACCCAAAAACATTGCATTATTAAAAATTTCAGCCCATTTTTTATCCTTCATTCCGATTTTGTTCATACCGCCTTGAATACTTTTAGTAAGTAAGGGTGTTAAAATAAGACCTAAGGCTATACCTAAAGTCATAACCCAGGCAACCGTTACGAATGCGGTGGGGTCTGTAATCTGTCTTTCAAGCCCCTGCCCCAGTTCGCTTACAGCACGCTCTGCGGCGATTGTCTCGTATGACAGCGAACCGATAACCGAAAGCCTTAACCACGGCAAGGCTACACCCAAGCTTTTTGAAAGCGATACAACACCAACAAGTATAGCAACAGCGGGAGCTATCGTAAAAATTGCAGATGAAATAATTGTTCTTTTAATTTTTGGCTTGTTTATTCCTAACTGATTAGCACGCTTAAGTGCCCTTATTAAAAAATAAAAAGACTGCGCCAAAACCGCCAGAATTATTGCAGCAACAAGAATGAAAATAATCGGATGATTAACATTAAATTCCATAATTTTCCTACCCTTCGAGAGTTTATATAAATGTATTTTAACATATTATTATATTTTTTTCAATTTCCTTTTTTAAAAGCTTGACTTTAGTGCGGTGATGTGTTAAAATAGCCAAGTATTATTTATATGTAGGAGGGCTTATATGCCTAAATTGCAGAAAAGTGATTTGAATAGGTTTTACAAAGCTGTGCTCACATTGCAGACCGAAGAAGAATGTGCCGCATTTTTTGACGATGTTTGTACCATTCAGGAGCTTGAATCATTGTCACAACGGTTTGAGGTTGCTTGCCAGCTTAGTGACGGTAAAAGCTATATAGACATAAATAAAAATACGGGCGCCAGCACCGCCACTATTTGCCGTGTAAGCAAATGTCTTAATTATGGTGACGGCGGCTACTCTACCGCCATTGCAAGACTGAAAGGTGAAGAAAATGTTTGATGAAGGTTTATTGAAAGCGGAGGAAAAAGCGGTCTTTGCATTAAGAAAGCTTTATACCGATTACTCATACCGCCGTTTTAAAATGAGTAAATTTGAGGAGTATGACCTTTATTCCCGAAATAAAGATTTTTTGCAAAGCAAGGGTGTTATAACCTTTAACGATGTTGACGGTAAGCTTTTAGCATTAAAGCCCGACGTCACCCTTTCGATTATTAAAAACTCCCGTGAAAAGGACGGTATTACCGAAAAATTCTATTATAATGAGAATGTATACCGTATATCGGAAAGCTCACATTCATATAAGGAAATTATGCAGACGGGACTCGAGTGCATAGGAAATATAACCGATGATGACGTATGCGAAGTAGCCGAGCTTGCCATTAAAAGCCTTGAAACGGTGGGAAATGATTTTATACTTGATATTTCCCACGTGGGACTTATTGATAATCTGCTTAAGGATTACGGCATTACCGATAACGATAAGGCTACCGTTATTGAGGCAATTACGGTTAAAAATGCAGGACTTTTAAAAAAGGTTTGCAACAGTGAACAATTTGATGCGCTTAAATGTCTTACCAAAAGCTATGCTACTGTTAAAGATACCATAAAGGCTGTAGAAAAAATTGCTGTATCGGTCGATTCGGTTTACTGCCTGAATGAGCTCAGCTCCGTATGCTCTCACGCAGAGAAAATCGGATATAAAGACAGAATAAATATTGATTTTTCGCTTGTTAATTCTACGGGATATTATAGCGGTGTTGTTTTCTGTGGATACATAAACGGTATTGCTTCCCGTGTGCTTTCAGGCGGCAGATACGACATTCTTATGAAAAAAATGGGAGCTAACGGCGGTGCTATTGGTTTTGCGGTGTATCTTGATACAATTGATACAGAAATTCCCGATACCAAGACTATAACCGAAAAGCCCGTAATAAACGTAGCTCTCCCCAAAGGAAGACTGGGCGAAAAGGTCTATGATATGTTTGAAAAATCGGGATTTGACTGCCCTTCCATTAAGGAAACTAACCGCAAGCTCATATTTGAAAACGAAGAATTGGCTTTGAGGTTTTTCTGGGTAAAGCCCTCGGACGTTGCAATTTACGTTGAGCGAGGTGCTGCCGATATAGGTGTTGCGGGTAAAGATATTTTACTCGAATATGAGCCCGATGTATACGAGCTTTTGGATCTTAATATAGGTAAATGCCGTATGGCAGTAGCCGCAAAGAGTGATTTTTGTGACGATACCTCGAAAACTCTGCGTGTGGCTACAAAATTCTCAAACATCGCAAGAGATTACTATGCAAAAAAATGCCGTGATATTGATATTATACATCTTAACGGCTCGATAGAAATAGCTCCGATACTTGGTCTTTCGGACGTTATTGTGGATATTGTAGAAACGGGAAAAACCTTGCTTGAAAATAATCTTGCTCCGTTTGAGACAATTGTCCCCATAAGTGCGAGACTTATATCCAACAAATCAAGCTATAACTTTAAAAAGAAACGTATAGAGGAAATTAAAAAAGGTCTTTTAAAACAGGTGAAATACGATGATTAAAATTATGAAATATGGTGAGGTTTCCGCCGACGAGATATTTGACAGAGGTGTAACATCTTTTGATGTAGCGGATACCGTAAGCGAAATAATAGAAAACGTAAAACAAAACGGAGATAAAGCATTACTCGATTACTGCGAAAAATTCGATAAAGCAAAAATCAGCTCTATTGAAGTCACCAAAGAGGAAATCGACGAGGCTTTCTCGCTTGTAGAGCCGAGATTTATTGAAATCATAAAAACAGCCGCTATAAATATCCGCAACTTCCACGAAAAGCAGGTAAAGCACAGCTTTATTATAAATGAGCAGGACGGAATTGTTACCGGTCAGAAGA
>JAZQHX010000275.1:0-4333 GCA_045540835.1 Acutalibacteraceae bacterium
CAACAAATATTCTTTTTATCTGTGCGGGTGCGTTTGACGGTATTGAAAAGGTAATCGAAAAACGTATGGGCGGTAGCAGTCTCGGCTTTGGTGCTGATGTTAAATCACCTAAGAGCATTGAAGCGCAGGCGAAGACTACCGAGGCTACCCATCAGGATTTAGTGAAATTCGGTCTTATTCCTGAGCTTGTGGGCAGACTTCCCGTAATTACAGCGCTTAATGGTATGGACAAGGATACACTTATCCGCATTATGACCGAGCCTAAGAACTCTATTATTAAGCAGTATGAGGCTTTGTTTAAAATGGACGGAATCCAGCTTGTATTCACTAAAAAGGCACTCGAAAAAATTGCCGATATTACGGTTGAGCGCAAGACGGGTGCACGTGGACTTCGCTCTACAATCGAGGGAGTTTTACAGCGCTTTATGTTTGAAGCTCCGTCGGACAGCAGTATAGTTAAAATCACAATTACCGACAAAACTGTTGAAGGTAAAGACGCCGAAATAGAAAAATCTTAATAAGAAAACAAAAAACGTGCTGTGACACAAAATCTTGCGTCACAGCACGTTTGATATTTAAAAAATTACATTAAGCTTCTGTAAAGAGCCTTGATGTCCTCGATAGAAGTCTCTCTCGGGTTGCCGGGACGGCAAGCATCGTTGAAAGCATCGTTAGCAAGAGCATCAATATCCTCTTCTTTTACAATACCCTTTAATGTGGTGGGGATTCCAACATCTTCTGCGAGCTGTCTTACAGCGTCAACAGCAGCCTTGCGGTATTCTTCCTGAGTCATACCGTCAACACCTTCTACTCCCATAGCCTTTGCAATGTCCTTATACTTCTCGCCTGTGTACTCAGCATTGTAAGCCATAATGGTAGGAAGAAGGATTGCACAAGCCTTACCGTGAGGTGTATCATAGTAAGCTGAAAGGGTGTGAGCCATAGAGT
This sequence comes from Acutalibacteraceae bacterium, assembly GCA_045540835.1. GTDB lineage: Bacteria > Bacillota > Clostridia > Oscillospirales > Acutalibacteraceae > UBA737. The sequence goes on from JAZQHX010000275.1 coordinate 949, forward strand.
GGTCAACACCAAGACCTACGTTAGAGAAGCCCATACCTGCAACATACTGACCGAGAGCCATACCCTCTCTGCCTTCAGCGGTATTAGCAACTGCGCCACGAAGTGAACGAGCAATAATCTCAATTGCCTTGATGTGGAACATATCGGAAAGCTCCCAGGCTCCCTTTGTTATGTAGCCCTCGATAGCGTGGGTAAGAGCATCCATACCGGTAGCGGCAGTTAAAGCAGCAGGCATAGAATTCATCATATCAGGGTCAACTACAGCTACAACGGGAATGTCATGACCGTCAACGCAAACGAACTTGCGCTTCTTTTCAACATCAGTAATAACGTAGTTAATGGTAACCTCAGCAGCTGTACCTGCAGTTGTAGGAACTGCGATAATCGGAACGCAGGGGTTCTTTGTGGGAGCAACGCCCTCAAGTGAGCGAACATCGCTGAACTCGGGGTTAGTGATGATAATACCGATAGCCTTGGAAGTATCCATTGCGGAACCACCGCCGATAGCTACGATACAGTCAGCCCCATAAGCCTTGAATTCCTCAACACCGTGCTGAACGTTTTCGATTGTGGGGTTAGCCTTAATGTCGGTATAAAGAGCATACTCAATGCTTGCAGCATCTAAAAGGTCAGTAACCTTTTTTACAATACCGAATTTTACAAGGTCGGGGTCAGAGGTAACGAAAACCTTTTTAAAACCACGGTTTTTAATTTCGTCAGGAATTGCGGTAATCGCACCTGCGCCATGGTAAGAGGTTTCGTTGAGCATAAATTTGTTCATAGTTTTTCACCTTTCTGTTGTTAAAATTTTAACCAATTTGATTATACTATAAAAAATTTTGAATTTCAACAATTACTTATCTTTTTGTGATTTTTGTATATTTTCTATGGCTTTTTTTGCCGCCTCAAAATATTTTGCGGAGCCGTCACTGGATTCGAGAATGGTGCCGCTTACTCTGCGGGTGTGAAGTGTAAGCCCTTCGGGGAGAGGACCGAACACCTCATGTGTGGTGGCTTTGTAGAAATCTTCGCCGAATTTTACCGAGTTCTGGTCGAAAAAACTACCGTTTTTATCGGTCATGGCATCAAAATATTTTTCGGATTCATCATCAGTAATAAACAGCATTGCGCTTTCTTCTGCTACTATAACAGACTGCATTTTCTGGTAAGTTGCATTCCTGTTCATTACAGAAGCGTTATCGTTGCTGACACTGCAGTTTATAACCTGAATTTCTACCTTGCCGTTTCCGCTAACATCTTCTACATAGTCATCTAAATAATCGGCTATAAGGGCGGTTTGTTCATCAATAGCCTGCTTGTAGGTGAAGTACACTACCTTAATATCATAATTAGGTTTGGATACGCATTGCGCCACCATTACAGCTATCAGAATAGTTATTCCTATTGTGAAAATTACATACCATTTACTGTAATGCCAGAAATTTGCGAATTTTTCCTTTGGAGTTTTAAGTACGGTTGCGGTTTCGCTCGGTTTAGGGCCTGCGTACATCTCACCGCTTTGCATTTTTTTAAGGTCTAAAAAATCCTGCCTTGCTTTTCGCTGGGCTTCGAGGATTTCATTGGTTTTCTTTTCAGCCATAATAAACTTTCCTTTATGATTTAAGTAATATTGTAGAAATTTTAACACACGTCACAAAAAAATTCAAGTCCGCTTACCCAATAAAAAGCGCGAAATAAGTAAAATTTACACCGAGTTTACAATTGAGTGTTTATAAAGATACGGTGTTTTCTTGACTTTTTGTTGGAACGATAGTATTATGTAAATGTATAAGTGTATACTTTTATCATTTTAAATATTCTAAAAAATTTAGGGGGTCATAATTTGGAAAGAACAGGGTTTAATTTCAAGAAGTTAAGTAAATCGGTTATTTGCTTAATATTAGCGTTTTCAATTTTGTTTTCGTTGCCTATAACGGCAAGTGCGGCACCTACAAGTAAGGACGGCGCTCAGACACTTACGGTGGGAAATGATGTTCAGTCTCATCTGGACGGATTGGGTACAACACATTGGTATAAAATCACACCGTCAGCCAATCAGTATTACCGTTTTACGATTTATAACCAGAGTATAGAGGTAAGAACGGGTATCAGCTTTGCGGATAATACACTTAATTTGTTTTTGGGTAAAATCAACGTGACTATATACGATAGCTACGATGCTGTTATGGCAGAGGGCTCGGTTAAGTGCGGATATACGGGTTCTGTATCTTTAAAACTTAACCAGAATCATACATATTATTTAAAGGTATCCTCTACAATAGCGGGTAATTACCGAATCAAAACTGCCGCTTTTGCGGATATTGGTGCTGATTCGTGGAGCGGGGCTGAGGACGCACTCTCTAACGGACAGTTAATTTCTTCGGTTGATGCCGACAGCGATAAAGACTGGTTCAAGTTTGTGGCTGACAGCGAGCGTTCGTATTATAATTTCCAGCTTGAAAATATAAGCGGAAGCAGCTATATGTATTTTTATTTGTACGAATATGTGCCGGGCGCAGGCGAGACACCGCTTAGAGAAACCTTCTATTATGACGTATATAAAGGCAATACGAAAAGTAAAGACACACAGCTTAAAGAGGGTGTGACATACTATTACTGCATATACGGCTCAAAGGGTGGCTATCAGCTTAATGTATCCCAGACACTTGACGTTGCAGGTCCTGATTACGATTCTGCGTACAATATTGATTTGGAAAAGCAATATACCACCTCGTTTGACGGTACGGACGATAATGATTATTACAAGTTTACAACCGATAGCGATAATGCCTATTACCACTTTAATTATGAATCGTTAAGTGTAAATGAACGCAGGTATATCTGGCTTTATGATGCCGACGGAAACCAGATTTTACATAACGATCCTTATGGGGTTAATGTTAAAAATTATAACAAGCTACTAAAGCCTGACAGCTCCTATTATCTGCGTCTTAAAGGCTCTAACGGAAATTACAGCTTTGGCATTACCAAAAAATCGGATACATATTATGATGATATAGAAAGAGCAACCGAAGTAGAGCTTTCTACCGTTTACAGTACTTCGTTTGATGGTACAGACGATGTTGACTATGTAAAATTTACGACCGATAGCGATAATGCGTATTATCATATAAATTATAAATCGTTAAGTGTAAATGAACGCAGGTATATCTGGCTTTATGATGCCGACGGAAACCAAATTTTATACAATGACCCTTACGGAGTCGGCAGCAATAACTATAACAAGCTGTTAAAGCCTGACAGCACCTATTATCTGCGCCTTAAAGGCTCTAACGGTAATTATGAGTTTTCAATAACCAAAAAATCAGATGAGTATTATAACGAAAAGGAAAATTCTACGCAAATTGAGCTTTCCACCGTTTAC
>JAZQHX010000276.1:0-2142 GCA_045540835.1 Acutalibacteraceae bacterium
ATATGCCAACCCCCATAAAATACTATAATACCGAAATTAAAACTGCCTACAAGCAGATAGAAGCCGCCGCAGAAAATCAGTTAAAATCTATGCTTCCTGACGATTTTAAAGAGGATTTTGATAAAATATACAACCCCGACCCCCATACACACCGACTTATAAAGGCGGCGGACAGAATTTCTGCGCTTATTAAGTGCAACGAAGAGCTTAATATGTCTAACGGGGAATTTTCCGTTGCAAAAAAGACAGTGGAAAAATCCATTAAAGAAATGAACTGCCCCGAAGCCGACGTATTTATGAAGGAATTCCTGCCTGCCTTCTCACTTACCTTAGATGAATTAAAGGAAAACTAATATAAAAACATATCAATAAGGCGCCGCTTTATTAAGCGACGCCTTTAATATTTTTATCCGTCTTTGCTTATTCCTATAAAAGCGGTAACCGATTTTGTAGGTGACATCAGCAAATTATCGTTTAATGTAAGTCCTATTTTCCTTTCGCAGTCAAGTACGGAAAAAATATCCCTTTGCACACAAATAGGCAAATCCCCGTATCCGGGGCTGAAACGTGGTTTTATGGTCAGTTCTTTCGCTAAATCTTTACAAAAGGTATCACAAAGTGCCTCTATACGCTCGGTACCGATTGCTTGAAGCATCAAAGCCTTAGCCGGCGAAAGCTTTAAGTATTTTGCAATCAATCGGTCAATTTCTATACCCACCGTTGCTCCGAAAACGATAGCCTTTTTACAGCCTTCAAGATTCAAAGCCAGTTTTTCCGATTTAATGCTGAAAAACCCGAAATCACAGTTTTCCCGGTCGGTTTTTACTGTAAGCTCACGGTAACACACATTGTATGTGAATCTGCCGCTTACTTCATTTATACATTCGTCCAGAAGCTTTGATATTTCGCTATCAGCGGTTTTACAGCCGGCATACCGCAAAATTTCCCTTTTGCAAAAAGGCGGCTCTTTATAGCTTTTACTTAAAATCACAGAATTTACTTTCCTAACATATCGGACAGATTGTCCTGAATTTTTTTAGCGACATCAGGTTTATTCATAGAATACACATGCACATTTGTAATGCCGTTAGCATATAAATCTATAATCTGGTCGGTAGCATAAGCAATGCCCGCCTGCTTCATTGCCGCAGGGTCAGACCCGAATTTATCCACAAGGCTTTTAAAACGTTGTGGCATAAAAGAACCCGAAAGGGTTATAGCCCGCCCGACCTGATTTGCATTAGTAATAGGCATTATACCCGGTATTATAGGAACGGTGATTCCTGCTTCACGGATTTTATAAAGAAAATTATAAAGCAGGTTATTGTCAAAAAACATCTGTGTGGTTAAAAACTCACAGCCTGCGTCCACCTTTTCCTTAAGATATTTTATATCCTCTTTTTGATTTTCGCTTTCGGGGTGAATTTCGGGATAGCAAGCCCCACCTATACAAAAATCCGCATCCGATTCTTTTAGTTCTCTTACAAGCTCTATTGCGTTATGATAGTCCCAGACACTTCTGTCCGTACCGTCAAGCTCTTTTGGAATATCTCCTCGCAGCGCCATCACATTTTGTATCCCCGCCGCTTTAATGTCAGCAATACGCTCACGCACGGTTTCTTTTGTAGAAGAAACACAGGTAAGGTGTGCTAATGACGGCACATCATACTGCTTTTTTATCTGTTTTGCAATTTCCAGCGTATACTTGCTGGTTCCTCCGCCTGCTCCGTAGGTAACACTCATAAAGCTCGGATGAAGCTTAGCTATCTCCTCGGTAGCGGTCTGTACACTCTCAAAAGCAGTATCCGTCTTAGGCGGAAAAACCTCAAAAGAAAGTGAAAGGGTTTCTTTTTTAAGTAAATCAATAATTTTCATAATTGTATCCTTATTACAATTTATTATACACCAAAAATATAATTATTCATATTCCGCCATAGCGCAGAACATCACTTCACCGTCGGCATTTTCGCAAGTCGGATCGTAGCCATGTCGTTCTGTGAGCCAAGGAGTTGGAGAGATATTTTGTCTTCCTAAGACCGCTTGGCCTCCGACTTTCCTTATTACAATTTATTATACACCAAAAATATAATTATTCATATTCCGCCATAGCGCAGAACATCACTTCACCGTCGGCATTTTCGC
>JAZQHX010000277.1:0-6695 GCA_045540835.1 Acutalibacteraceae bacterium
GGTCATGTCTGCCGCCAGCCAGTAGCTCAGTATTTTCATTCTTTATAAAATCAACCGTATCCTGCGTTTTACCAATTGTAGGCGTAGGCTTTATTACTGTTCTGAAAACAATCGGCATACCGTTTGTAATACCGCCGTTTATACCGCCGTTATTGTTTGTAACGGTTTTAACATTCCCGTTTTCCATATAAAAACAGTCATTAGCGGTACTACCCAACATATCAGCAAAGCCAAAGCCTGCTCCAAACTCGATTCCCTTTACTGCAGGAACAGAGAAAACTGCGTGGGATAAAAGACTTTCAATACTGTCAAACCACGGTTCACCCACTCCTGCCGGAATACCCGTTATTGCGGTTTCAAGTATTCCGCCTACGCTTTCCCCCTCTTGCTTTGCAGATAATATATTGTTCTGCATTTCCTCCCGTTTGCTGTCATCTATCAGGGCAAACTGCTTTTTGTTAAGTGCTTTTATATCATTTTCCATATCACCAAAGGGTGAATCGTCCACACCTGCACAACGTGAAATATGACTACCTATATATATACCTTTATTCTTAAGGGCCAAAATAGCAATCGCACCTGCGGCTACAATTCCTGCGGTAATTCTACCCGAAAAATGACCGCCGCCACGGTAATCCTCAAAACCGTGATATTTAGCGAAAGCGGTAAAATCAGCGTGACCGGGTCTTGCCTTGCTTCTTATTTCGCTATAGTCCTTTGACTTTGTATTCTCATTAGGAATCACAATACATATAGGAGTACCCGTAGTATAACCCTCAAAAACACCGCTGTAAATTATAAAATTATCCTTTTCCACTCTGGGGGTAGAAATCTGTCCTACCGGGCGGCGAAGGCTCAATTGTGAAGCGATAAATTCTTCGTCTACGGGTATTCCGGGAGCTAAACCGTCCAATACTGCACCGATTCCTGCTCCATGGCTTTCCCCGAAAATGGTGATTTTAACACTTGTACCATAAGTATTTTTCATAATCACTTCACCTCTTTAAAGCTTTCTGCCAATTGAGAAAAGGGCATTTCACGCATTTCAAAGCTACCAACTCGCGGTACATAAATTACCGTTATACTATCTCCCGACATTTTCTTATCATGCCTCATAGCGGTGATAATTTTATCAGAATCATATCCTATACTCGTCGGCAAATTAAGCTTTTGCAAAACAGGAATAAGTCTTTCTTTTACCGCCTTGTCACACATAGGAAGCATACCCAAAGCCACACATTCGCCGTGGTACAGATTCTGCATTTCGTTTTCACTCTCAATAGCGTGAGCTAAAGTATGACCGAAATTGAGTATTTTACGTAGTCCGCCTTCCTTTTCGTCAGTCTCAACTACATAGCGCTTTATTTTAAGGGATTCCTCAATAATCTTATCAATATTAGGCATTATTTCTTTAGTTTCAAAAAGCTCGAATAATTCCTTATTGGAAGTAAGCGCCATTTTTACGGACTCTGCAAGTCCGTTGGAAATCTGTCTTTGCGGTAAGGTTTTTAATGTATCTGAATCAATAATTACAGCCTTTGGCGGATAAAAAGCACCTACAATATTTTTATAGCCACAAAAATCAATTGCAACCTTACCTCCAACAGAAGAATCCACCTGACTTAGTACCGTTGTAGGAATATTATAAAAATCCACACCACGCATAAAGCTTGCCGCAACAAAGCCGGTAAGGTCGCCTACAACTCCGCCGCCTACTGCCATTACGCAGTCGCTTCTTGTAAAACCATATCCCACCATTTTGGATAACAGCATTTTATAAGAATCAAAGCATTTTGATGCTTCACCCTCCTCGATTGTCACGATATAAGGCTCTTTACATTGCTCCGCCGCTGTTTTGGCATATTCCTGCGGTACACCGCTGTCAGTCACGATAAGAACACGTCTATCAAGCTTTAAATGCTCGCAAAGCTCCTTTAAAGCCCCACGCTTTAATACAATATTATATTCTCCACTCGAAGTTTTAACGGGTATAATCATTAAAGTACAACTTCCTTTTCAAAACTACCTATAATCTTGATTTCACTACATTTTTCCTTTAATTCGTGAATCATTTTTTTGCCCTCAGCGCTGTTAATATTGCCCTCACCCTCGGCAAAGAAGTAATAATTCCATACAAGCTCCTTTGTAGGACGGCTTTTAAGTGCCTTAAGGTTAAATCCGTTTTCACCTATAATCGAAATTGCTTTACCGAGCGAGCCGGCCTCGTTAGTAACGGTAAACAGCATAATAAAGTGATTATCGTCCTTTTGCGGAGTTTTAGCCACACGGGAAAATACCGCAAAACGGGTTGTGTTATTGTTGCTTTCGTTTATGTGGGATTCCAGCTTATTAAGACCGTATTTAATAGCCGCATCATCACTTGCAATCGCCGCAATATCCGTTCTTCCCGATTCTGCCACCATCTTTGCGGCAACAGCAGTATTAACCGCCTCTTGCGTTTCAAAGCCGTGCTTTCTTATAAACTCTGCGCATTGACCTATTGCCTGAGAATGGCTTATAACCGTCTTAATCCCGTCTAATGTAGCACCTGGCAGAGCCAAAAGATTCTGAACAACGCTTATATCATAAACTCCATTTATATAAAGTGAGCCGAAAAAGCTTAAATCCATAACCTGACCCACGTCACCGTTATAGCTGTTTTCTATCGGCAGTATTACAGCGTCACACTCTCCGTCCACAACCGAATTATAAGCCGCCTTGAAATCAGGATAAGGCACAGCCTTTGCATCTGGGAAAACCTTATTTGCCGCAATATTGGCAAACGCTCCCTCTACTCCGCTGAAAGCAACACGCATACCCTCAAGTATTCTATGCTGATAATTCTTCGACACGTCCATATTATGCTGTAAAAATTCAACATAATATGACCTTAATGTATCGTCGGCTACCATTTGAGAATTACGTTTTATAACCTCGGCTTCTCTTGCAGCATCAAATACCTGCAAGCCGTGCTCACGCTTGTATTCTGCCACAGCCTTTGCCGCATTCATGCGCTTTATAAAAAGCTCTGCCATAGCCTTATCAACTTCATTTATAGTCTGTCTTGCAATTTCGAGTTCTGTCATTTTTACACCTTATTTATATTCGTTCATAAGTTTTTCAAAGGAAGGTAAGGATTTTTCTATCATATCCGTTGCTACACAATAGCTTATTCTTACATATCCACAGTATCCAAAATCATCACCGGGCACTAATAAAAGCTCATACTTTTTAGCCTTTTCGCAAAATGCATTTGCATCACTTTCGGGTGACTTCACAAACAGATAAAACGCACCATCAGGCTGGGCTACGGTGTATCCGTACTCTCTCAATGCACCGGCTAACAAATCACGGGTTTTCTTGTAAACCTCAATATCAGCCGTCTCTCCTACAAGCTTTGCTACTGTGTACTGCAAAAGGCTCGGAGCACAAACAAAGCCTAAAGCTCTGCCCGCACCGCAAACAGCGGCATAAAGTGTGTGGCAATCATTAGCATTAGGAGAAACGAAAATATAACCTATTCTCTCCCCAGGCAAAGACAGCGATTTACTAAAAGAATAGCAAACCACAGTATTATTGTAATAATCGGGAATGTAAGGAACGGTAACATCACCGTATACAAGTTCTCTGTAAGGCTCGTCGGCAATAATGAATATATCATTACCATATTCCTGAGACTTCTTATTCATCAAATCTGCAAGCTTTATAATTGTATCCTCATTTAAAACAACACCGCTCGGGTTATTCGGGGAATTTACAATTATTGCCTTTGTTTTTTCGGTTACCGCTTCGCTTAATAAATCAAAATCAATCTGGAAATCGCTTTCTCTGCACTTAACGATTTTTACAGTTGCACCTGCTTTTTCAATAAATACCCTGTACTCGGGGAAAAAGGGTGCTAAAACTATAACCTCGTCCCCCTCATTGCAGATAGCATTAAGGGTGATTGTAAGAGAAGCCGCCGCACCGCAGGTCATATATATTAAATCGGGGTCAGCAATAATTTTAAAGTTGTTTGTGATACTGTCTGCCATTGCCTTTCTTACATTAAGGTCGCCTTGAGCAGAGGTATATCCGTGAAGTGCTACGGGGTCCATTTCGGTTACAAGACTGTTCATAACATCTCTTACCTTTTGCGGCGCAGGAATACTCGGGTTACCAAGGCTGAAATCAAACACATTCTCAGCCCCGATTTCTGCCTTTCTTTTCCTTCCGTATTCAAAAATTTCACGTATTACCGAACGTTTCTGTCCGAGCATTGTCATCTTACTGTTAAGCATTTTAATTTCCTCTTTTTCTTAAAATTTCAAAAATATAAGCCCGTAAACCGCACGTTCTTTTAAAACGTGAGAATTACGGGCTGAATGTATTGTTTAAAACATAAGTTGATTATGCTTCAAGCGAGTACAGACAGTCCGTATCATTAAAATAATAAAATCGAAAATATGACTTTACGAACAACCTGTCCACTCCCTTTTTAAAAATTATAGAACTATTTTACTACTCAAAAATCCTTTTGTCAACCATAATTTTGCACAAACTTTAACGATTTAAAGTGTTGAATTGTGATAGTTTTTATTAACCGTTTTTTTGCCTCATTCCGAAAGTGCGGTGATAATTTCTCTTAATTCCTCTGCACCCTGACCTTTGAGGGCTGAAAAAGGAATTATACTTATATTATCGGCATACTCGCCCAATTCCTCACGTATTAGCCTAAGGCGGTTTTCGGTCTCTGTTTTATTAAGCTTATCCGCTTTAGTCAGAACAACGGTATAAGGATAGCCCATTGCGCTGAGGTAATCAAGCATTGCAACGTCAAAATCCGTAGCAGGGTGACGCATATCTATAAGCTGAAAAACCATTTTTATATTACGGTTCGAGCCGAAATATCCCTCCATAAGGTCAGACCAGCGGTCTTTTTCCTTAAAAGGCACCTTTGCATAGCCGTAGCCGGGTAAATCAACAAGGCGAACGTTATCAACCTTATAAAAATTGATTGTAACGGTTTTTCCGGGTTTAGAGCTTACTCTTGCAATGGATTTTCTGCCCAACACCTTATTTATAAGCGAAGATTTTCCGACATTAGACCTGCCCGAAAAGCAAATTTCGGGCAAATCTGATTCTTCGAGCTGGGCAAAAGTGCCAAAAGCTTTTTCAAACTGTGCATTATTAAAATTCATAAATATAATTCCTTAAATTTAATGTCTTAAAGGTTGTGCGGAAGCTTTTGTAGTTACCGTTTCAAACTTCCATTCCTTTTCGGTTACGGTATCGCCCGATTTTACGGCTCGTGAAATAATCTCGTCCACAAATGAAACAGGAACAAATTCAACATTTGATTTTACCGTTTCGTCAACGTCCTGCAAATCGGGGATATTATCTTTAGGGATAAATACGGTCTTTACTCCACCTCTGTAAGCCGCCATAGATTTTTCCTTTAAGCCGCCAATAGGAAGAACCCTTCCCCTGATTGTAACTTCACCCGTCATAGCAATATCACGCAAAACCGGCTTGTTTGTTAAAGCAGAAATAAGACCGGTAGTGATTGTAACACCTGCCGATGGACCGTCCTTGGGTACTGCCGCTTCGGTTGCGTGGATATGAATATCGGTATTCTTATAAAAATCGGGGTCAACACCGTATTTTTCGGCATTAGCTCGCACAAAGCTGACCGCCGCTCTTGCCGATTCCTTCATAACGTCACCCAAAGAGCCCGTAAGCTCTATTTTGCCCGTTCCCGACATAGCGGCAACCTCTAACTGCATTATTTCTCCGCCGACACTCGTCCAGGCAAGACCGTTTATAATTCCAACTTCATCATTATCGAGTATAACTTCGGGCTTGTAGCGGTGTTTGCCCAAAAATTCGAGCAAATCGGTATCCTTTACTGTTACCCTTTTAGCCTGCTCGGAAGCGATAATCTTTGCCGACTTTCTGCAAACAGAAGCAATACTGCGTTCCAGCTTTCTGACACCTGCTTCACGGGTGTAATAATCAATAAGACCGTAAATTGCGCTGTCTGTAAACTTAATCTGGCTCTTTTTAAGTCCGTGACGACAGAGCTGTTTTGCCACAAGGTGATTTTTAGCAATTCCGAATTTTTCTTCCCTTGTATAGCTTGTAAGCTCTATAATCTCCATTCTGTCCCTTAAAGGCGCAGGAATGGTATCAAGCGTATTTGCAGTGGCAATAAATACAGTATGGCTCAAATCAAACGGAATCTCTACAAAGTGGTCGACAAATGTGCTGTTTTGCTCAGGGTCAAGCACCTCAAGCATTGCAGAAGCGGGGTCGCCCTTATAATCACTTCCCAATTTATCAATTTCATCAAGAAGTATCAGCGGATTGCCCGTTCCTGCCTTTTTAATGGCATCAATTATTTTACCCGGCATTGCACCGATGTAGGTTTTTCTGTGACCTCTGATTTCAGCTTCATCGTGTACGCCGCCTAATGAGATACGGGCGAATTTTCTGCCCATACACTCGGCAATAGTCTTTCCAACCGAGGTTTTACCAACACCGGGAGGACCTACAAGACAGATAATCTGTCCCTTAATATCGGGGGAAAGCACATAAACCGACAAAAGCTCCAGTATTCTCTCTTTTACCTTGTCCATACCGAAAATATCACGGTCGAGCACCTTTTTAGCCCTTTTAATATCAGCTATAACAGAACTGTATTTTTTCCACGGAAG
>JAZQHX010000278.1:0-5502 GCA_045540835.1 Acutalibacteraceae bacterium
ATTAATAGCATTATCAAGACTTTCATCACGTCCGTAAACATGTCCGTCCTGAGTTGTAATAGAAAGATTAACAAAAGAAATTTTTAAATTTTCAAAGTCGACAATTTGACCATCAATATAGAAATAGGGAATTTCAAAGCCGAAAAAATATGTGCCATCTTCAAGGGAAGACATAGGTATTTTATAAGATATAATTTGATTACCAGTAAAAGTAGCAGTACCAGTAGTCAAAATACTACCACCATTAAGTTGTGAAGTACGTCCAACCCATTTAGGACCATTCTTCCAAGTGGAAGTATTGGATCCGATTTCAATAGATAATGCAAGCTGAATATCCGACTTAGCAGGAACGGATACAAGATTTAAAGCACCGCTAAAAACAACGTAACGATTATTAGAAGGTGCTGATATCAAATCTGCATTTGAAATAGTAATAGTGTTATTAGACGAGTCGGCAACAGTAGGGAGTACATTACCATTCATATCGCGGACAGTATAGTAAGCGAGAGAAATATCATCAAACTTAAAATCAATTATTCCATCATCGCCCGCAGCCGATGCAGGAAGACAAAGAATAGTTATCATAACGACAACGATGCAAAGAAGTGAAAGAAGAATTTTATTTTTCATAAAAATTTAGTGGAAGAAAAACAGCAGGGGAGCCGTTGGGGACAGCGCCCCTGCTGAACCGTGAATTACATTCTGAAAAGACGTCCGAGAAGACCATAAGCGAAGCCTACAATCGGCATACCAACAACCATAACCAACAGCGCAGGGGAAGTGATTACAGTGTCGAGTATACTTGTAGTCCACTCAAGCGACTGTGTAAAGAATGTACCAACTTCAGTTAAAAAACTTGTCATAGTTGAACCTTCCACAATAGGAACTCCTTTCATTAGAATATAATCCACGTTGCAACGGGGAAAACAAAAATTAGATAACGTCTATAGACTTGATGCGACCATACTTATCGTATGCGACGTCTATCGAATCACCAATGGAAACGGAACACTCATCAAAGATGGAGGCTTTAACCTTGACTATCTCTGTGATATTACCATCTTCATTGTCGTTTGCAGCTTCACGAACACAATGCAGATTATAATTATCATAATTTTGGCCATTATAAGTGCCTGAAGCGTGAACAATACCGATAACATTTAACATAGTTAAGATACTCCTTTCTTTAAAAATTATGCTATCACCGCATTACTATAGTGGGGTGAATTACACACACAAGACAAAAGCGAATTAGATGAAAAATCAAAATCTTCAATAGATTTATAAGCGCCAATATAAACAGGATTACTTTGAGCACGCGCAGATAATTCACAACAAACATAAAAAGCGAGGCGAGGGTCTCTATCTTTAATATCCAAAAAGAAATTTATAACATTAGAATTACGCAATATATTTTCAACAACACGTTGCAAATCACTTTTTTCTTCGTCTTGAAAAAGAGAAGCCCCCTTGCCTAATTGTACAAAATCAATATTCTCACTAACGGATGATAAAAAGTCATCCCAACAAGGAGAGACAGTCATAAAACGAGTATCGTAGCCCTCAGATTTAGCAATTTTTATATTGAACATTTTACGAGCCGAAGAAGTCCAACAGTCGAGCTCATTGTAGTTGTTATCTGCATACATGTGAAACAAATTATTTGCGTGTTCGTTATGCAACTCATATTCTAACCTTAACCAAGTCATTTCAGGATAAACGTTATCAATTAAAGAACGCAAAGGATCTGAAGAGGGAACAGCATCAAAGCCCTGCTCTAAATATTTATCATACATACGGAACATACCAAAAGAACTGTCGTGAAACCCAAAGGTAACATTATATCGAGTTTCTTCAGGATTATTAGTATCTTGGAATTCTCTAATTTGAACTCTATCAACCCTATGACGTTTGCCGCCATTACGGACATATTTAGGCTTTAAAGACATAGCAGAGCAAACAGTAGGCTTACCCTCAACAGTTTTAATACCATAGCGGAAACCTTGATAAATTTCTTTTGAAACGTCATCAGCTAAAGACTTATCAAAAATATCAAGAGCAACGTCAGCGCGAGAAGCCTTGAAGCCGCAGCGAGAAAAATACCGACATAGGTGATAAAATTCATCACGACTCAAAAGGTTAATACCTTGAGAAGATATAGAGATAAAAATATAAGGGTTACGAGTATCGGAGCTTAAAGCAGTAAATTCGTCATAGCGATTACAGTTATAAGCAACAACAAAATTGGTAGAGCCTTGAAAACCATACCGAACATTATAATTACGAATACCACGAGGAGCCCAAAACAAAGGCTTAAAATTTGAAAATGACAAAGTAGGCGAAATATTTTCCAAAGATTTAAAAAACATTTCAATATCCGTACAACGAACAACACCATTAAGCCAATCGAAAGAACAAGTAAACTTCTGCATATTTCAAGCCCCCAAAAATATATTTTTTAAAAAAAGACAGATAAAATCATGTGCCTTTGTGCTTGTGTCTAAAAAAACGAGGGACACCTCCGTTTTTTTCAACGCCACAAGCACAGGCTCTGCTTCGCTATTTTTCAAGCACCTCTTGAAAAATTACGCGAGGAAAATTCAATCGTCAAGCATATAATAACGTAAAGATTACATAATGTCAAGGATTTTTTATTTTACGAGTAAAAACCCCCTAACAGCTTTGCGGGGTTTTATCCGTAATCGAATAGGGAAGCTGAGTACTGCAGCAGAGCTGCGGCACTGGTTGCCACCTGCGCGCAGGCGGCTCTCTATTACGTTAATTTGCATTTGGCTGACAAGGGAAGGGGGAGGGGGGGAACACAAACACAAATCAAACAATAAAAATAATATCAAAACGAAAAAAAGATATCTTCAAACCTTCATGGCTGACACCGAACTGATAAAATTGTTCTTCCTTCCAAATACTATGCGCACGGTACTGATAAACAACAACACCCAAAAAATTATTTATTCAACGTATCAATATATTTTAATATTATCGTTAAATTTCGCTTGTATGCCATTTTTGCTTTAAATTTAAGTATAGACCTTAATATATTCATAAAACACCTCCTAATAAAAAATACCCTACCATAAAGGCAGGGTATTATATTACTTATCATCATTTAATTTTTCAAGAGCGCCACATATATCAGAGTTAGAAGAAAATATTTGAGAAAACATAGCCGCAACCCGAGATGCGCCTATTTGAATTAAAAGAACAAACATTTCACATTGTTTCTTTTCGTCTTCTATAGAAAGCACGGATTTTAAAATTTCATCTTTAGAAAATCTTGACATATTTACACCTCATAATCATATTTAAACCTAAAAAACATCTTCATTAGATGATAGTTCAAACAAATCAGAAAGTTTTTTGGATCTTAAAACATACATAGCAGCATCGTAATTTAAAAATCCATAATAACTTCTATCTAAATAATCAAAAGATATAAAGAAAGAATTTTTATAAATAACATAAGAATGAATAATATTCTTACAATTATTTTTAACTAAAAAGCGAACAAAGCGAAAAATATTAAAACGTTTAATCAACATATCAAAACCTCTTCAAACCAAAATTTGTATCATAAGAATATCTAATAGGAACCTTCGGAGCATCATAAGTATCAAAAAACTTATAATAAGGATAGCGCAAAAAGATTTTAAAAGACGAAGAGCCTAAAAGAAAATCGAGAATAATGCCGAAGAATTTACGCAAAAAATATCCGTCTTCTATCTGATGCGTTTCTTCATTAACCTGAATACGTTTAAAGATACGACGGACAACAGTAAAAGGACCGACTTTTTTAAGATACCAAATTTCATCAGCAAGACGTCGAATAGTAATATCAATATCATCCCAACTTTGAGATAAAAAATCTGCATCTACACCATAATGACGTGATAATTTAAACCATTCGATAGTATGCTGAGGAAGAGACTTGAATTTACGATTATTATACTGAATACCCGCTTCATCGACAACAAGATAACTATTAAACGGTAGAGTCCATTTACCGATATCAGTTAAATTAATATCAGGACAAAGCTTGTTTTTAAAATTAGTAAAAATACGACTATAGAATTTATGTTTAGGATGAACTAAATTATCATAAATCATTTTACAAGCATAAGTAGTTTTTCCACAGCCAATATTACCAAAGATAATACGAAACACCCTATAATCACTCCTTATCACCGCGATAACCACGACGGGAAGGACAAGACTCATCAACGACAAAAAATTCATCTTGACGGAGTTTAGCTTCCTGTGCGAGCTTTTTTAGAAGCTTCTTTTTTTCTATGTGCTTCTTTATAAGAACGTAACCAACAACCAAAGCAACGAGATAAATCAAATACAAAACTAAAAAAATTTTACCATTCATAAAGATAACCTCCATAAATTAAAATAGGCTGATGCCCGGTGTACCGGGCATCAGCCAAATAGTTTGCCGATAATTCGGAACACCTGTGAAACTACAATGCAAAGGACAACACCTGCAAGCAGGTATTCCAGCATTAAACCATAATCCCAAGTACCAGAATAATTACCATTCTCAATATAAAAATCAGGACTGCCGAGAACAGACCTTATAGCTTCAAGAACCGTTTGCATTACTTACCACCTCCGAAGCACATAACACAAAGTATTATAAAAATACCAGCTAATAAAATTACTTGTAAACTCATAAGGAATTACCTCTTATTTTGGACATAGCGCTTCCAACCGCCACCGATGAGCTTAAAGACGCAGCCGAACGTAAAGAGAAGCAAGAACACATAGACAAGATAGTTATTACCGCTAAAAAAGATAGGTAAACAATTTAAAATTAATGTCATTAACCCTTAGCACCTTTCCAAAATACTGAAATAATTATAGAAGTTGCAATTAAGCCAACAAAAATATCAAGCAAAGATATATTCAAATAGCCACTACCAAATGGATTCGCAACAATAAAAATATTAGTCGTTTGAAGTTTAAAGCCTATATAAAAAATCATATTTGCAAAAAATCTAAAAAAATCAAGCATAATATCACCTATTAATTAAAAACTTCAATACAACTATAGCAGTAAAAATGCCAAAAGAAGAAGCGATAATAGCAGGGGCAATTTCTCGAAGATAGAAGGGAATACCTATAGCAACTTGTATCATGGCTATAGCGTCATACATAATTTTAAACGAAAAGGAAATAGCATTTCCTATCATATTAAAAAAGTCGACTATCCAGTCAAAGAAATCAAGCAAAAAATCACTTCCTATATGAACGATTAATAAAACGAGCAATGCTCGGAACAACATTTAGTAGTAAAGCCCAAAGACCAAGTATTAAAGCAAAAGTAATAATAGCGGTAAAGACGGGAAAAACGCCGTTAAAGTCATTCATCATATAACCAAAAAAAGTTTTAACAGCAAGAAGACCTTGAACAATATGCCCGTCAAAACTCATTAAATTAGACCAAGTATCAGTCAATAAAGAAGTAGCATCACTAAGACC
>JAZQHX010000279.1:0-20972 GCA_045540835.1 Acutalibacteraceae bacterium
TAAACGTACCTAAGGGCGGAAGTGAAAGGGCTGTTGTGGATTTTCTTTATTTTACCGAATAATTTTTTAAAAAATACTTGACAAATGAATATTTGTGTTGTATAATCCCTTTGTTGCATTCCGTAGACAGTAGGTGGCATTTGCCGTAAGTTTAACGCCTACCGAGGTTAGCGCTTAAATATACAGTATTTTTATGTTTATTTATGCCTATCCGTAGTCTCGGATAGGCATTTTGTTTTGAAGTAAGAGTATTTAAGTGAGGTGAATCCAATTGCCAAACGCAGTAGTTTTAGAACAAAAACAGCAGCAGGTTGCAGCAATAAGCGAGAAAGTCGCTGCCGCAGTAACAGGTGTTGTAGTTGATTACAAGGGTATCAACGTTGCTGACGATACCGCTCTTCGTAAGGAGCTTCGTGAAGCAGGTGTTGACTATTTCGTAGTAAAGAACACCCTTTTAGGTCGTGCTATTGAAGGAACAGACCTTGAGGAGATGAAGTCTGTACTCGAAGGAACAACCGCTATCGCACTCTCTAACGAGGACTATACCGCAGCTGCAAGAATCCTTTGCAAATTCGCAGAGTCACACGAAAACTTCAAGATTAAGTCGGGCTTCCTCGACGGCAAGGTTGTTGACGTTGCAACTATCGAATCACTTGCAAAGCTCCCCACAAAGGAAGTACTTCTTGCAACAGTTTGCAATGCTTTCCAGGCACCTATCGCAGCTTTCGCACGTGCCGTACAGGCCATCGTAGATAAAAACGGTGAAGGCGAAGCAGCCGCAGAATAATTAAAAAAACAAAAAATTAACTAAAAACATTTAATGGAGGAAATTAAAATGGCATCTGAGAAAATCACAGCTATGATTGAAGAGTTAAAGACTCTTACCGTTCTTGAGCTTTCTGAGCTCGTTAAAGCAGTAGAAGAGGAATTCGGCGTATCTGCAGCAGCAGCTGTAGCAGTAGCAGCTCCCGCAGCAGGCGGCGCAGCAGCAGCTGAGGAGAAGACTGAGTTCGACGTTATCCTTAAAGAGGCTGGCGCTGAGAAGATTAAGGTTATTAAGGCAGTTCGTGAGATCACAGGTCTCGGCCTTGCAGAGGCTAAGGCTCTCGTAGACGGCGCTCCTAAGACCCTTAAAGAGGCTGTAGCTAAGGACGAAGCTGAAGCTATGAAGGCTAAGCTCGCTGAGGTTGGCGCTACTGTTGAGCTTCAGTAATTTACTGATTTTCAATCTTAAAAAGGCACCCGTCCGGGTGCCTTTTTTGTTTTATATATGCTCTGTTATGCCTCCCTTGCCCTAAAGGGAGGTGTCAACCGCAAGGTTGACGGAGGAATAAAGTGAGCTGTCAGCCAAGCTGACTGAGGGAGTTAACTCCTTAACCTACACTTCGTATGCCCCTTCCTTTGTAGGAAGGCTTTTTAAAACATTTATTCTATACAATTTTCCTTGTCAGCTTTTTTAAAACAAAGGTCGCTATCAAACACACCACAGCATAAAGCGGCATATAAGCAAAATACATATTGCTGTAAACCGAATTTATATAATAGGTGGGCGGTAATAAAAGCTGAAGTGAAAGCAGACCTCTGAAATCAAAGAAAACGGGACAAAGCGCTATTGTAATAATAACAACCAGCGGAATAATTGACCCGAAAAGCTTTATACTGCCTACAAGCTGTTTAAGGAGCAGGCAGAACGCCGCACAGCAAAAAGAGTATAAAATAAGACTTAAAATCTCACGCAAAACCGTAGTTGCAAGTCCTGCGGCGAAAAGTGATATTAACACCATTACTGCAACGTTCAGCACGGCAATCATAACGCAAACCAAAGCGATGTGATTCCGCTTATTAAGCGGTACCAAAGAAAAGGTGCCGTTTTTTTCGTCCTGCATAAAAAACAGCGTTGCCGCCATACCGCAAAGAAAAATAACCACGCTCAGCAGTCCCCTTATAGGAGCTACAAGGTAGCCTTCCTGCTCGCCCGACTCCGCTTCCTTTGTGTGAGAATCAAACTC
This sequence comes from Acutalibacteraceae bacterium, assembly GCA_045540835.1. Taxonomy (GTDB): domain Bacteria; phylum Bacillota; class Clostridia; order Oscillospirales; family Acutalibacteraceae; genus UBA737. The sequence continues at coordinate 2,010 of JAZQHX010000279.1, forward strand.
AAAAAGCTGTTCGGTTATATTAAGATTATCGTAGTAGCTGTAAAGCTCGTTTTCACTTAATTTCTCTGTAAGGGCTGTGTTGACTTTGGCAAAATCCATATAATACGCTCTGGCGCAGTACTTATATATAGCGGCGCTCAGTTTTTCACGGGCAAGTCTTAAGGTGATTTTTTCTTCCCTTTCAACCACCCTTACGACCGCTTTATAATTAGATATTGCCTTGGAAAATTCACCGATTTTCTCCTGCATTCCAGACGGGAAAATCCAAACCGCATCGTTATTACCCTCATACATAGAGGATATTGCTTTATCGGGGGTTTCATAAAAGGAAAAATGTATAAGTGATTTTTCGTCCAAAAGCTTTTTTACAATCTCACCCGATACCGAATCATTATTATCCTCACAAGCCAAAGCTATATTTACAAAACCGCTCTCCCCTTTAGCGGCATAGGAAAACGCCCCGACCGCAATCGGAATGATAGCAAGAATTATTATAAAAACAGGCTTTTTATACAGCCTTTTATTGAGCATTAAAAGCCATTTAAACCATTTTTTCATGCTGTCACCTGCTTTTTGACGGTTTTATTGTGCCTGAAAATCAGGGCTGTTGTAAAGAAAACAAGGCTGTATATTAAAAGCCCCGCAAAATAGGGTAAAACCTCACTTTTTGTAATACAGCTTTCTAAATATTCACGTGCGATACCCGTCGGCAAAAAGCGTGAAATCAGCTGTATTGCTTTAGGGAAGGTGTGAATCGGGAAAAAGCAACCCGAAACATAGCACAGACACAGCACCGAAAAGAAATGCAAAAGCATACCGCTTATCAGTTGGGTGGAAAGTTCAAATATCATAATATTAAAAGCCGAAATCATAATTATAACAGGCAAAGCTTTATATGCAAGGCTAAATACCGTAGCAGGGGTTAAAACCTGAGAGCCCAGAGCAGAACCTGTTGCCTTTAATGCGGCGGCGCAAACCGCAAAAATTGTAGCACAAAGCACCATAACAGATGCAAAGTGGGCTGTATATTCACCTAAAATCTGAGAAAAATTGCTACTCCCCTTAGAAATCAGTAATCGGTTAAGCGAAAAGTCGCTTTTAATATGAAGTGCCGCATACGGAATACCCATCATCAGCAGTAGCAGCAGAGCAATACCGCAAATGTAATATTCTACCAGTGTAAGTCCGTGCGAAACACCCGAGATTTCCACACTAAGCAGGTCATTACGGTGCAAAATCAGGTTAACATACTCCAGATTAAGCTTATCCATCATCTTACCCGAAATATCCGAATATCCGTTTTCGTCGAGCGCATCGTTTATACCGTAAACACCCTTTTCGGAATTTATGAGCATATCGGTAATAAGGTGGGTAATTTCATTTTTGAACATAGTAACAATGCCCTTGGAGCCTGCGGTGGTTACGTATTTAAGCGGTTTAATATCCCCTCTGAGCGCATTTTCAATAAAATCCTCCGGTATTACAATATAAGCCGAAATATCCGCTTTAGAAAGCTGTTTTTTGGCCTCCTTCTCTTCCAGCACGATTATTTCAATTGAATACCGTGTCTCGTCAAGGGTTTTAAGCGCCGCCATTCCCCAGCGTATGTACTGGTCATCTGTATCCCCCGTCAGAGCTATCTGAAACGGGGTTTTGTCTTCAGAATTATTGAATTTTTGCACAAAGGCGGTAAGGATTACGGCAATGCCTATAAGCAAAACCAGAGTGACCGCCAGCACAAATGGAAAAAATTTAAAGGTACGTTTAAGGCTTAGTTTAAAATATTTCATATCACAAATTCTTCACTAACTCGCTTAGATTTCCGTCATAATTAAACGGAGTCAGAACGCCGTCCTTCATAATGTAACATTCGTCACACAGCTCCAGCTCTAAAACATCGTGGGTGGAAAGAAGCAAAATTCCGCCCGACGCCTTATGAGAACGCAGATATTCGCATATATTTTCCTTGCAGGCAAGGTCTAAAGCCGCCATTGGCTCGTCCAGAATAAGAATTGGCGGACGAGCCGAGATAGCGCAACCGATTGACAATCGCTTTTTCATTCCGCCCGACATTTTAGAAACGGGTGTTTTAAGGAATTCGCCTATCCCCAGCATTTTGAGCACACCGCCCGACAGCTCCTTTTTCAAATCTTCCTTTTCGTACCACAAAGAAAGATTATCCCGAGCATTAAGCTCCTCTATTAAAGGAGTGCCCTGCGGAACATAGCCCACAAGCTGTGAACGCTGTGCAGTAAATTTAAACAAATCCTTGCCTTCATACAAAAACTCGCCCTTATCAGGCGGCTGAATACCCGCAAGAATTGACAAAAGGGTTGATTTACCGCAACCGTTTCCGCCTAATATACCTATACATTTTCCGCTCTCGGCAGTAAAGGTTATATCCTTTAAAACCGAATGCTTGCCGTATTTTTTTGCTATACCTTTAATTTCTATTTTCATAAAAGCTCCATTTGAATACTTTGACTAAATTTATCGGCGCTGATTAGACACCAGCGCCGACAAAATTCAGTTTCTTAAGATTTAATAAGCTTCGGCAAAATCTGTAACCGAGCTTCCGCCAATACCTGAAAGACCTGAATCCAAAGCGGATTTCAAAAGGTCAACAAGCTGTGAAGGTACGCCTGCGTCCTTTAATGCGGTATACAGCTTATCGAGGTCAAGTGACTCTAAGTAAGCCTTTACAGCCTCACTGTCAGTAGCATCAATTGTATCCTTTTTGTCGGGTGCTGCAATCTTTTCAGAATCTACCTTTTTAGCGTCTGTTGCAATTCCCACAAGTGTCTTATTGTTATAAATAACATTAAATTCAACCGATGATTCGTCCTTGTCGCCTGCAGATTTGATTTCAATACCGTCAAATCCGCTTAAAAGTGCGGCATAATCGCCTGCATCTATACTGGAAAGCAACTGCTTATTGATAAGAACACGGAATGTACCGTTTAAAATCTGATCGTCTAAAGCGGCAGTATCAAAATCCGTAACCTCAACATCAGCAATGTTCATTCCGCTTACAGTAAGATTGAATTTACCGCTGATTTTATCCGACTTGTCGGTACCGTTACCCTTAAATGTAAGCATATTTGCAATCTTAACTTCGGTAGCAAAGTCAGAACCATCATGTGCAGTAGCATAAGATACATACTTCTGTCCTGCAACCTCTAAATCTCTACCGATAATCTCGTGACTTCCGTTTACGTAATCGGTTATGGACATAAGCTCTCTCTTAAGAGCTTCGCTGTCCATTGAAGCCTTAGCTTCCTTGCCTTCCTTAATAGTATCTTCAATACCGGAAACAAGCTCGCTGTAAACCTTAGAGGGGTCTTGATCTAAAAGCTCCTCCTCATTTAAGAATTTAACAAAATCTTTGATTATATCTTCGATTTCGCCATCGTTCTTAACTTCCTCTAAAAGAGCAAGAGCAATGTTCATAAAGTCTTCCTGAGTAACTGTAAACTTAATTTTGGTGCAGTCTTGCTCAATGCCGTCAACCTTTACAGAATCGGAGGATTTTTCAACATTCTCGAGCTGATCCAGAACAATTTCAACGTACTTGTCAATAAGCTCATTTACGGTTTCTTCATCAGGGAGAGCCTTTGTAAGATTCTCATTACCGTAAATGCTACCTAAAATGCTTGAACCGCTGGCGCCGCCGCCTACAACCGCACTGCCACTGTTTATATAAAGATACTTGTCGCTCAAATTAGCAAGCGCCATATAAATGTCGCCCTTAACCATATCCATTATCATGTTAAGTGCAATAATTTCGGTTTTACCGAGCTTAAGACCTAAGCTGAATTCCTCGGCAGAGCCGTCCGTATTCATATCATAAGCAATAGCAATATCCTTAACCCAGTCAAGCTGCATCTGACCGCCTAAAGCAGTTTCTGCCATTTGTAACAATTCGTCACCCAATACAAGTCTGAGCTCGCCTTCAGCGGCAGAATCAAACTCGAGTGCTTCAACAACGCTACCATAAATATTACTGATGTCGTCAGCATAGCCCTCAAAAGCCTTCTTCTCTACATATCCGAAATATGCCTTATCCGAACCGAAGGTCTTGATACCAAAACCGATTACTGTTCCTAAATTAAGAACAATAGCCGCAACCAATCCGAGTGCAATTACAGCAGGAATAAGCTTGCCCCAAATTTTCTTTTTCTTCTTAGGCTCCTCAAAAGCAGGAGCGGCAAAATCAGGTGCATATCCATACTGCTGTTCTTGAGCGTACTGTTGTTCGGGAACATACTGCTGCTCAGGAGCGTACTGTTGCTCAGGAGCGTACTGTTGCTCAGGAGCGTACTGCTGCTCAGGAGCGTACTGCTGTTCGGGAATATTTTCAACTACCGGCACTGCCTGAGGCTGCGTATCAAAAGCCGGCATATCCTCCGGACTTAAAACGGTAGTCTGACCGTAATCAACAACACTTTCGGGTGCTTGCTCATTCAAAACCTGAGTTTCCACCGGTTGCTCATTAACATTTTCCTGAACGGGAGCTTCTTGCTGCTGTGCACCGCAGTTGTCACAGAACAAAGTGCCGTCAGGTAACTGTTTTCCGCAATTATGACAAAACATTTTTCTCACCATAGCGTGAATAAAAAATTCACACCACAATCCTTTCCTTAAAGTTTAGTTAGATTGTATCATAATTTGTTTAAAATTGCAACAAGTAAATAAGAGGATAAAAAATTTATAAAAAACAATAAAAATTAGGTGACATAAGAGTTGAAATGTGGTATAATAAATTGGTTTATAATATTTATATTATTATTTAATGTTTTATATGCAATAAAACCTCAGGAGGATAAGGCTTTGAAATTACTGGTTATTGACGGAAACAGTATAATAAACCGTGCTTTTTACGGAATAAAACTGCTTACTACCAAGGACGGTCAGTACACAAACGGCGTTTACGGATTCATAAACATTTTAAACCGCTTGCGTGAGCTTGAATCGCCCGACTGTGTAGCAGTTGCCTTTGACTTGAAAGCACCTACCTTCCGTCACGAAATGTACAGCGAGTACAAAGCCGGCAGAAAGGGTATGCCAGAGGAGCTTAGAAGCCAGATGCCGATTCTTAAAGACTGGCTTATTAAAGCAGGTTATTCATACATTGAATGTCCCGGTTTTGAAGCGGACGATATTCTGGGTACGTTATCAGCCGTTTGCGAAAATACGGGTGACGAATGTGTTATTTCTACAGGGGACAGGGATTCTTTGCAGTTAGTGTCGGACAAGACCCGTGTTTTGCTTGCGGCTACACGTATGGGCAAGACCGAGATTGTTAATTACGATAAGCCTGCTTTATTTGAAAAATACGGACTCACTCCCGACGAGATGATAGAGCTCAAAGCCCTTATGGGGGATAGCTCGGATAATATTCCGGGTGTTGCAGGTGTTGGTGAAAAGACCGCAACCGACCTTATTACACGTTATCACAGCATAGACTATATATACGAAAACCTTGAAACACTCGAAATCAAAGAGGGTGTGCGCAAAAAGTTAGCCGACGGCAAAGAAAGCGCATATTTAAGCCGAAAGCTGGGCACTATTTGCAAAACCGCACCTATTGACTGTAATATTGCAGCCTATAAAATAAAGCCTATGGATACAGCGGCGCTGTCTTCACTTATGACAAGTCTCGAATTTTTCAAGCTTATGGAAAAAATGGGGATAGAGCCGACGGTTGGACAGACCGAAATGGATTTATTTTCGGACACAGCCCCCGAAATAGAATATACCGATTCCGTTCCCGAAATTGTGGGCGAAGTAACCGTTCTTATTAAGGATAACGAGGCGGCGGCAGTAAACGGCGGTAAAGTTTTTTTACTGGGTGACGAACAGCTAAGCGCATTGCTTGCAGATAAACAAACCGAAAAACGGGTTTATGACTATAAAAATCTTTCTAAGAAATACAAAACCGAAAACGTAACCTTTGACGGTATGCTCGGCGCATATCTTTGTAATCCGTCCTCCTCATCTTACGAAGTGGACAGGCTTATTGCGGAATACGGCGGCAATTGCCCCGATTTAGGGGAAGTAAAGGAAATAGTAAAGCAGGCCTGCCTTTATGCGACAGCTTGTGACAATATCCAAAAGGAGCTGTGTCGCACCGAGCAAGCAGAGCTTTTAAAGGAAATAGAACTACCGTTAGCCAAGGTTTTAGGCGAAATGGAAGAATACGGATTTTTGGTTGACAAAGAAGGGCTCAAAAAACTGTCAGTAGAGTTAGGGGAGAAAATCGAAAGCCTCGAAAAGGAAATTTACAGCCTTACGGGGTACGAGTTTAACCTTAATTCACCAAAGCAGTTGGGTGTGGCGCTGTTTGAAAAATTAGGACTTCCTGCAAAGAAAAAGACCAAAAGCGGTTACAGTACGTCGGCTGAGGTTTTAGAGGAACTGCGTGATAAGCACCCTGCAGTCGAACTTCTTTTGGAGTACAGAAAATTAGCAAAGCTTAAATCGACCTATGCTGACGGGCTGGGCGGCTGTATAGCAGAGGACGGACGAATTCATTCCACCTTTAACCAGACCGAGGCGAGAACGGGCAGAATAAGCTCATTAGAGCCTAATTTGCAGAATATCCCCGTAAGAACCGAGGAGGGAAAGAGGCTTCGTGAATACTTTATAGCTCCGAAAGGACGGGTGCTGTGCGATGCCGACTATTCCCAGATTGAACTGCGTGTTTTAGCGTCTATTGCGAATGATAAAAATATGATTGATGCATTCAGCAGCGGAGTTGATATTCATACTGCTACTGCGTCTCAGGTATTTTCAATCCCTGTAGATATGGTGACAAGTGTGCTACGAAGCAGGGCAAAGGCTGTAAACTTCGGCATTGTTTACGGCATCGGCGCATTTTCGCTTGCTAAGGATATAGGTGTCTCCCGTGCAGAGGCGGCAAGCTATATAGATAACTACCTTGCAACCTATAAGGGTGTAGCCGACTATATGGAAAATACCATTAAGGCAGCAAAGGCAGACGGCTTTGTTAAAACCCTTTTCTCAAGACGCAGATATTTGCCCGAGCTTAACAATTCCAACCGAATGATGGTAGCATTCGGGGAGCGAGTAGCCCGCAATGCCCCGATTCAGGGAACAGCGGCAGATATTATAAAGCTTGCTATGATAAAGGTAAGTGCCCGACTTAAAAAAGAATTGCCGACAGCAAGACTTATCTTGCAGGTGCACGACGAACTCATAGTTGAATGTGAAGAAAAGGACGCCCAGGCGGTTTGCAGAATTTTAAGCGAGGAAATGGAAAATTCGGCACAGCTTAAGGTAAAGCTTACAGCCGACGCCGCATACGGCAAAAACTGGTTAGAGGCAAAGGGATAATGAATATACTTTTTGTTTGTACGGGCAACACCTGCCGCAGTCCTATGGCGGAGGGTTATCTCGATTATAAAAAGCCCGAAATATATGTAAAAAGCCGAGGGCTTTCTGCTGACGATTCGCCTGCGAGTGAAAACTCGGTAAAAGTAATGGCTGAATGTGGCATTGATATATCGAATCATTTGTCAGCACAGCTTAACACTGCCGACCTATTGTGGGCGGACAAGGTGATTTGTATGTCACATTCTCACAAAACAGCGGTTAATATGTTTACAGACCCTCAAAAGGTATTCGTTTTGGGTGACGGTATTTCCGACCCGTTTGGAGGAGACGAAAACACCTACCGAAAATGCAGAGACGAAATATTTACTGCGATTGATAACCTGATTGACAGCGGTTTTTTCAGCGAAGTATATGTCTGCGCAATAGAGCGTGAGCATATAAAAGAGATAGCAAAGCTCGAAAAAATCTGTTTTTCAGAGCCTTGGAGCGAGGAAACCTTGCTGGACGCATATATGAAAGGAACGAAATTTTTCGTCTGCCTTTGTGACGGTAAGGTTATGGGATATATAGGAATAAGCTGTATTCTGGACGAGGGTTACATCACCAATGTTGCCGTCTTTCCCGAATACCGCAAAAAGGGCGTAGGAACAGCACTTATTGAAAGGGTGTTCTCCCTCGCTCGCGATGAGGGACTTTCCTTTGTGTCGCTTGAAGTAAGGGTTTCCAACACGGCGGCAATTTCACTTTATGAAAAAATGGGCTTCAAGCAAGAGGGCAGACGACCTAAGTTTTACAGAAGCCCCGAAGAGGACGCACTAATACTTACTAAAAGGTTTGATTAAATGAAAATTTTGGCAATAGAAAGCTCCTGCGACGAAACATCGGTTGCGGTGGTTGAGGGACGAAACGTTCTTTCAAATATAGTAGCAACACAGATAGCCGAACACAGAATTTACGGCGGTGTTGTGCCCGAGATTGCTTCACGCAGGCATACAGAAGCGATTTCCCGTGTGTGTGACGAGGCATTAGAGCAGGCAGGAATCGGATACAAGGATATAGATGCCATAGCGGTAACCTTTGCCCCCGGTCTTATAGGCGCATTGCTTGTGGGGGTTAACTTTGCGAAGGGGCTGAGTATGTCTTTAAATATTCCGCTTATTCCCGTACACCACCTGCGAAGTCACATTGCCGCCAACTACATAGCCCACACCGAGTTAGATCCACCCTTTTTGTGTCTTTTGGTATCGGGCGGAAATACCGTTATTGCAGAAGTGACCGACTATACAAAATTCAACATTTTAGGCGGTACCAAGGACGATGCGGCAGGCGAATGCTTTGATAAGACAGCACGCTGTATGGGGCTTTCGTATCCGGGCGGCGTAACGCTTGACAAAATAGCTACTGTGTCGGATTTCAAAAAATATCCGCTACCATATCCTAATTCGGGCGGTGGAGAATTTGATTTCAGTTTTTCGGGTCTTAAAACCGCTGTTATAAACACCATACACAACGCAAAGCAAAAGGGACTGGAAATTGACGTGCCCGTACTTGCGGCAACCGTGAGAGAACGGGTTTGCGATATGCTTATAGACAAAACCATGCTGGCGGCAGAAAGGTACGGATATACTAAAATTGCGGTAGCAGGCGGTGTTTCGGCAAATTCAGAACTGCGGCGCCGTATGGAGGAAGAATGCACAAAGAGGGGCTACAAATTATACTATCCACCCCTTAAATACTGCGGTGACAATGCCGCAATGGTTGGTGCTCAGGCAATTTTTGAGTTTGAAAGCGGAAACATTGCCGATTTATCGCTTAATGCCACCGCAACATTACCTATTGACTATAATAATTCGTAATGCGGAATTCGTAATTCGGAATTATCGGTGTCGGCTTTGCCGACGATATATTACGTGACACAAAGTGTCACACATTTAATTACGCATTCCGAATTCATAATTCCGAATTCAGAAAGGGTTTTAATATGAGTAAAAAACTTCTTTTAATAGTAAATCCCTGCTCGGGAAAAGCCAGAATGCGAACCGAGCTTTTAAAGGTCGTGCAGGTCTTTTCCGACGCCGACTATACAGTCACCGTTTACCCGACAAAGGCACGTGAGGATGCAACACTGAGAACTCGCAAGATAAAGCAGGACGAATTCGATTTAGTTGTAGTCTGTGGCGGTGACGGCACTTTAAACGAAGCCATAACCGGTCTTATGGAAACGGGTGTTAAGGTAACACTCGGCTATATACCGGCCGGAACGCTTAACGAATGGTCTTCAAATATTGGAATAGCACGCAACATTTTGCAGGCGGCAAAGGATATTCCCACGGGTGATACCATAACCCTTGATACCGGCAAATTCGGGGATAAATATTTCACCTATACCGCCTCGTTCGGAGCTTTTACCTCTGCTTCGTATTCTGTACCGCAAAACGTAAAAAACACATTCGGTCAGGCGGCATACGTTTTTGAAGGCATTAAGGAGCTTACAAACTTAAAATCCTATCACCTTAAATTTGAATGTGAGGAAAAAACGGTCGAGGGTGACTACATTTTCGGCGGAATTTCAAATTCGATGTCCTTAGGCGGTGTGCTTAAGTACGAAGAATCAATGGTAAAGCTCAATGACGGTTATTTTGAGGTTTTGCTGGTTAAAAAGCCTGACAATATTTTAAAATATCAACCTTTAATAGATGCGCTTTTGCATAAAAAATTCGACTACGAGGGCTTGGAATTTTTCCATACGAAATCGGTTACGGTATCGGGCGGTGAGGGTCTTTCCTGGACGCTTGACGGTGAGTACGCCGAGGGTAAGGACGTAATAAAAATTGAAAATATTTACAGCGGTATTACGCTTGTAGTTCCCTCGCAGAATAAATCAGAAGAAAAAAACAAATAAACGGGAGAAATAAAGTATGTTTACAAGAGATATAGGTGTTGACTTAGGCACGGCAAACACCTTAGTGTGCCTTAAAGGAAAAGGAATTATAATGCGTGAGCCGTCGGTTGTGGCTTACGATATAAGAAACGATGCCGTAAGAGCGGTTGGTACTGAAGCTAAAGAGATGATAGGCAGAACCCCCGGCTCTATTGTGGCAGTACGTCCGCTTAAAGACGGGGTTATTGCCGACTTTGACGTTACGGCGGCTATGCTTAAACGATTTGTGCGCCAAGCCCTTAAAGGCTCGCTGTTTTCGAGGGTGAGAATGGTAATCTGTATTCCTGCAGGCGTAACCGAGGTTGAATCCCGTGCGGTTTACGATGCCGCAAAGCAGGCAGGAGCCGCAGATATTGATTTGGTTGAGGAGCCTATGGCGGCAGCCGTTGGAGCAGGACTTCCCGTTTGGGATGCGGCGGGAAATATGGTAGTAGATATAGGCGGCGGTACGAGTGAGGTTGCCGTTATATCCTTAGGAGATATTGTAACTGCACAGTCTATCCGTGTAGCAGGTGACGACCTTGACGAATCGATTATCAACTACGTAAGACGTAAGCACAACCTGCTTATAGGTGAGCGTACAGCCGAGCAGATTAAGATTGAAATTGGCTCTGCAAAGCCGTATGACGATGAAAAAAGCATTGAAATTAAGGGTAGAAACCAGGTTGACGGTCTGCCTAAAAATGTTACAATCACTTCGGAAGAAGTGCGTAACGCAATGTCGGATACTATTTCGCAGATAATTGACACTATACGTTTAACACTTGAAAAAACTCCCCCTGAATTGGCGGCGGATATTATTGACAGAGGTATTACGCTTACAGGCGGCGGAGCTTTGCTTCGTGGTTTTGCTGAGCTTATTGCCGAGGAAACGGGTATTCCCGTAACGGTAGCGGCAAATCCGCTTGACTGCGTTGTTTTGGGAACAGCAAAGCGACTTGAAGCCGACAGCGGCTTTGAAAATTACGTTTTCCGCAGAGGTAAGCGTTTCAGATAAAAGCATTGGAGGATAAAAATGAGATTTTTCTTCTCTTCAAAACAGTTTAAAATAATTCTCGGCTCAGTAATAGCACTAATAATAATTGCCGCCCTTTGCTTTTTTATAGGCGGTAGAATGTCTCCGCAGGCGGATTTGACGGGTACTATTACCGCTCCCTTTAAAACCTTGGGACAGAAAATCGGCTCGTGGTTTTCGGATACGGCAGACGCCTACACAAGAGGGGACGAAGCGCTGATAGAAAATGCCGAGCTCGAATCCCAGATAAACGAATTACGTGAACAATTGGCGGATTACGAGAAAATTAAGGGTGAAAACGAATTTTACAAAGATTACCTTGAAATCAAGGACGCCCACCCCGATTTTAAATTTGAATCGGCTACACTTATTTCCCGTGATAGCCATGACCCGTATAAGGGATTTACGATAAACAAAGGCAGTATTAACGGAATAGAAAAGAATGACCCCGTTATTACCGATGCGGGACTTGTCGGCTTTGTAAGCGAAGTAGGAACTACCACCTGCAAGGTATCAACCGTTTTAAGCCCCGATGTTGTTATGGGTGCTCTGGACAACCGTACCAACGATTCGGGTGTGCTGTCGGGCTCACTTGACTTAGCCCAAAAAGGCGAAACCAAGCTTTATAATCTTTCCCGCTCCTGCAATGTAGCGGTAGGTGACTTTGTTGTGACCTCGGGCGAGGGTATTTTCCCTGCAGGACTTCTTATAGGCACAATCAAGTCCATAGACAGTGACGAATACAACACTTCAATTTTTGCCGCAGTAGAGCCATTTGCCGAGCTTGATACACTCCGTTCGGTTATGGTTATAACCGAATTCAAGGGTCAGGGCGGTATCGGAGAAGATATAGCGAAGGGTGATAAATAATGCTGGCTAAAAAACATCACCCTTGGATTTTTACATTCAATATAATTATTTTCGCTATTATTATGTTTTTTGACACGAGCGGTTTTATAAATATAAGCATTAAAAACGCAACGCCGATGCTCTGTCTGCCGCTTTTGTGCGGATATTCGATTTTTGCAACATTATCCCACAGCGCTGTTGCAGGATTTATTGTAGGTGCTATGCTTGACAGTACAGCCTCAGGCTCTTATTGCTTTAATACCGTCTGCTTTTTACTGCTTGCCACCTTTATAAACCTGTCAGCAAACAATCTTTTTAACAAAAACATACGTGCGGCAATCGCCTTGGCGGTTATAGCCTCGGTAATTTACTTTTCGGCTCGCTGGCTTTGCTTTATGGCATTCGGGGTAGGTATTAAAAACAGTCTTATTTACCTTTTAAGCTATGCTTTGCCGTCGGCTGTTTACAGCGCCGCATTTATTTTTCCGTTTTTTTACATTTACAGATATTTTAACAGATTAAAAAATTAAAGAATTCCCCATTTTAAAGAAAGGAGCTATTTCTATGCCGTTTGTTAAGAAAAGTCAGACCACCCTTACGGTGCTGTCTATAATACTTATAATCTCGATTATACTTTTCACAAGCCGTGTTTATTCAATAGGAATCGGCAACGCAGGTGAATTTGTTGACAAAACCGACGGTGCTACAAGTGTGCTCACAGCGGTATTAAAGGCTCCGAGGGGGGAAATCCTTGACTGCTACGGCAGGCAGATAGCCATTAACCGTGACGGTTATAATATAGTATTCAACAAGGCTTACGTTAAGGATAATCTTAATGATGTTATATTAGTTTTAATAAAGCTTTTGGAGAAAAAGGGAGCAGAGTGGAAGGACGAGCTTCCGATGAATAAAAAAGCCCCCTATTCCTTTGTAAAGGACGGCGACACCGAAAAGCTGATTGAAGAACTGGAGCTGGCGCACTATGCCACGGCGGACAACTGCTTTAAGGAAATGGTAGAGCGTTACGAGCTTGAAGGCTATACCGAAACCGAACAGCGCAAGATAATGGGTGTCAGATACAGTATGGCAATAGCCGACTTTTCGATTTCCTACCCCTTTACCTTTGCAGAGGATATACCCACAGCCCTTATGCGCAAAATTTCCGAATCCTCTTTCAGGCTTGACGGCGTTACGGTAGAGGTTGTACCTTTCAGGGAATATACCGATACTTCACTTGCCGTAAATCTTATTGGTACTGTCGGCCCTATTTTCAAAGAGGACTGGGAGGAATATAAGGAGAAAGGATATTCTTATGACGATAAGGTCGGAAAAAGCGGCATTGAAAAATGGGGCGAGGAATATTTAAGAGGTATTGACGGTGAGATTACCTATAGACTCGATAATAACGGCAACATTATTTCTAAAGAGGTAACAAAAGAGCCGATTGCAGGTAAGACAATAATGCTCACCTTAGATAAAAATATGCAACGCAAGGCGCAGGATTCCCTTGCTAAAACCATAAAGAAGCTTCAAAGCGAAGGCGGTACGGTCGTAGCCGGTGCGGCGGTAGCTATGGATATTGATACAGGAAGTATCATCTGCGGAGCAAATTACCCCACCTACGATTCGGCTACTATGAGTAAAAATTATGAGGCATTGCAGAAAGACCCCACAAAGCCGCTTACAAACCGTGCTTTTCAGGGCGTCTACCCCATAGGCTCTACAATAAAGCCGGCTGTTGCCATTGCGGCACTGCAGAACAACCACTATACTCAAGGTGAAACTATTTTTTGTAAGCGAACCTACACCTATTTTTCGGATTATTCTCCGAGCTGTATGCATTACCACGGCAGTATGAACCTGACTATGGCGCTTTCAAAAAGCTGTAACTACTTCTTCTTTGAATTAGGAAGACGTGTGGGCGCACTTACCCTTACAGACTACTTCAAGCAGTTTGGACTGGGTGTAAGAACAGGCGTTGAGGTTGACGATACGGCAGGAATCCTCACCCAGCCTGATACAAACGGCTTCGGCGGTGATACCCTGCAGATTTCCATCGGTCAGATGAATGCATTTACCCCCTTACAGCTTGCTTGCTACACGTCAACCCTTGCAAACGGCGGTACACACTATAAAGCGACCCTTATTGATAAGGTTGTTTCCTACAATATGTCCGAAACCTACAAAGAAATAAAGCCCGAAGTTACAAACAAGGTTAAAATGTCTGACAGCAATCTTGCGGCGGTTAAGAAAGGTATGCTGTCGGTTACGGTTGACGGTACAGGTCGTGCCGCTTTGGGTGACTATCCGATTAAGGTCGGCGGTAAAACGGGTACAAGTCAGGTAAACGGCAAGGCAGACCACAGCGTTTTCGTAGCCTTCGCCCCCTTTGATAAGCCCGAAATCGCAATCTCGGTTGTACTTGAACACGGCGACTCGGGTTATTCGGCTGGTACTATTGTACGTGATATGCTCGATGCCTACTTCTTTACGGGTGATGACCTTAAAGGTGAGGATATGCCCTTTGTGGTGTTGGATTAAGGGTTTAAAGTGATAAAAAAGTCTTATAAGACGAAAAAATGCAACTGTTTTAAATTGACAAAAAAGTCATATTATGCTAAAATATTTTTTATGTATAAAGAGGGTGAATTATGGTTTTCGCTGTAACCTCAGGCAAAGGCGGTGTGGGAAAATCCACCGTTTCGGTAGGATTGGCACTAAGCTTTGCCGAAAAAGGAAAAAAAGTTCTGCTTGTTGATATGGACGAGGGATTACGGTGTCTTGATTTGATGCTGTCGATTGATAAAACTGCGGTTTTTGATTTGTCGGATGTTTTGTCGGGCACTGAAGTGAGCGATGCCGTTTACGCTTCCCCCTTAAAGGAAAATCTTTTTCTTATTCCCGCCCCATCGGATATAGGAACAATAAAGGCGGACAAGCTTAAAGCCCTTGCAGAAAGCCTTGCAAAATTGTACGATATTGTAATTTTCGACTTCCCTGCAGGTGTGGATTTTTCTCTTTACACAAGTTTGCCGCAAGGCACACTATATATAACGGTAGCCGTTCCCGACCCCGTATCTGTAAGAGATGCTGCCGAAGTCAGCAAAAGACTCGGTGATATGGGACTTGAAGCGAGACTTATTATCAACCGTTTTGAGCTGTACAGCAGCCGAAAATACAAACAAAAAAACATTGATGGTATTATTGATACCGCCGCAATCCGACTTTTAGGACTTGTTCCCGAAAGTGAGGAATTGAAAATGTTTTCTTTAATGCATAAGCTATCCCGTAAAGGCAGAGCATCTGCGGCATTTGACCGCATTGCAAAACGTCTTTTGGGTGAAAATATTCTGTTGCCAAAACTTAAAAGAATATGAAAGGATGAGGAAAATGACAATAGCATTGATAGCACACGACTCTAAAAAGGAACTTATGGTACAGTTCTGTATCGCATATTGCGGTATTTTAAGCAGGTATAACCTTGTAGCTACCGGCTCTACGGGTAAAACTGTAGAGGAAGCCACAGGTCTTAACATAGTTAAATTTTTAAGCGGTTCTCAGGGCGGAAGCCAGCAGATTGCCGCAAGAATTGGTTGCGACGAAATCGACCTTTTGCTTATGTTCCGTGACCCTATGGGCGCTAAAGAGGGTGAGCCTGACGAGCAGGTGCTCCTGCGTCTTTGCGACGTTCATAACATTCCCGTTGCTACTAATATTGCAACTGCAGAAATGCTTATCCACAGCCTTGACAGAGGCGACCTTGATTGGCGTGAGATTGTAAAAAACAAATAATTCGGAGTTTTTAGTATGTCAGAAATTAACCGTGCCGTAAAAGGCACTAACGATATTTTGCCGCAGGAAAGCGGAAAGTGGCAGTATGTTGAATCCACAATGCTTGATACGGCTTCTTTTTACGGATTTAAGGAGATTCGTGTGCCCGTTTTCGAGCATACCGAGGTTTTCAAACGCAGCGTGGGTGACACTACCGACGTTGTTCAAAAGGAAATGTACACCTTTGACGATAAGGGCGGCAGGTCAATTACACTTCGTCCCGAGCTTACTGCAGGCGTTATAAGAAGCGCCATTGAAAACGGACTTGTAAACGGCGCTCTTCCTTTAAAGGTTTGCTATGTGGGCGGCTGTTACCGCTATGAAAAGCCTCAGGCAGGAAGACTGAGAGAATTCCATCAGTTTGGTGTTGAATGTATCGGCGCTAAAGAGCCTACTGCCGATGCTGAGGTTATTTCCCTTGCAAACAGCGTTTTAAACAATATTGGAATAAAAAACATTTCATTGGAAATAAATTCTATAGGCTGTCCTGAATGCCGTAAGGAATATCACAAGGCATTAAAGGAATATTTCAGCTCTAAGAGCGAGGAATTGTGCGCCACCTGCAACGAAAGATTAGACCGCAACCCTATGCGTATTCTTGACTGTAAGTCACCCGTCTGCTCCGAAATTGCGTCAAAGGCTCCTGTTGTACTCGATTATCTTTGTGATGAATGTAAAGAGCATTTTGAAAAGGTTAAGCAGTACCTTACTGCAATGGGTATTACCTATAAAGTCAACCCCCACATTGTAAGAGGTCTTGACTATTATACAAGAACGGTATTTGAGTTCGTATCGGGTGATATTGGGGCTCAATCAACCGTTTGCGGCGGCGGCAGGTATGACGGTCTTGTGTCACAAATGGGCGGTCCTGTTGTACCGTCATTAGGCTTCGCAATGGGTATTGAAAGACTTATGCTTGTGCTTAAAAACCAGCAAACAGAGCTTCCCGAAGATATTAAGCCTGAGCTTTACATTGCTACTATGGGCGAAAAGGCTCTGCTTAAGACAGCAGAACTTGCTACTGCTTTGCGCACTGATGGCTTTGGTGTTGAAACCGATATTTGCGGTAGAGGTCTTAAGGCACAGATGAAATATGCAAATAAAATCGGTGCAAAATATACAATGGTTTTGGGCGATAACGAGATTGAGTGCGGTGTCGCAAAAATTAAGAATATGGACAGCGGCGAGGAATCCGAAATAAAGCTCGACGATATTTCAGAGGAGCTTTTCGGCATAATAAATGACGAGGCTTTAAAAGCTTTGGAGAACTCCCTTTCCGACGAACCGTTTTAATGGCTGGACATAGGTTCACCCTAAACTATATAATTAAGAGGTAAAATGTTGTGGAATTAGACAGATTAAACGGCGTAAAACGTACCGACTATTGCGGTACCTTAACCAGAGATAACGAGGGGCAAACCGTAACCGTTTGCGGTTGGGTGCAAAGAAGACGAGATTTGGGTTCACTTATTTTCGTTGATTTGCGTGACCGTACAGGTATTGTGCAGTTGGCTTTTGACGATAATACCGACAAGGCAGTTTTTGAAAAGGCTGTAACCTTGCGTAGCGAATTTGTAGCTATGGCAACGGGTAAAGTGCGAATCCGTTCCTCCATAAATAAGGAAATCCCCACGGGAGAAATCGAAATCGAGGTAACTGACCTTAAAATTTTAGGTCTTTCGGAAACCCCACCCTTTGAAATTTTGCCCGATTCCAATGCTAATGAGGAATTAAGACTTAAATACCGCTATCTTGATTTGAGACGTCCCGATATACAGAAAAACATTTTAGCACGTCATAAGATTGTAAAGGTGACAAGGGATTATTTTGACGAAAACGGTTTTATTGAGATTGAAACCCCCACCCTTATTAAGTCTACACCCGAGGGCGCACGTGACTATCTTGTGCCGTCACGTATTCATAAGGGAAGCTTTTTCGCACTTCCCCAGTCTCCCCAGCTTTATAAACAGCTTTTGATGCTTTCAGGCTTTGACCGCTATATGCAGATTGCACGTTGCTACCGTGACGAGGATTTGCGTGCCGACCGTCAGCCCGAATTCACACAGATAGATTTAGAGATGTCCTTTGTTGAGATGGAGGATGTTTTCTCGATTGCTGAAGGATATGTAAAGCGTCTGTTTAAAGAGGTTTTAAATACCGAAATTGAAACCCCTCTGCCGAGACTTACCTATACCGAGGCTATGAATGACTACGGCTCGGATAAGCCCGATACCAGATTCGATATGAAGATAAAGGATTTGTCGGACATTGTCGAGAATTGCGGCTTCGGTGTATTTGCCGATACAGTTAAAAACGGCGGTACGGTAAGAGCTATTACCGCTAAGAATGCGGCAGGCGTTTACACAAGAAAAGAAATTGACAAATTAACAGAGGAAGCCAAGGGAATTGGCGCTAAGGGCTTAGCCTTTATCCGCTGGAGCGAGGATACACCTACCTGCTCATTTGCAAAGTTTATGAGTGAAGAGGAAATGGCAGCCATTTATGAACGTACAGGCGCTGAAAAGGGCGACGTTGTGCTTATAGTAGCTGACAGAAAGAATATAGCTTTATCGGTGCTTGGTGCACTTCGTCTGACCGTTGCAAAGCGTCTTGACATTATCCCCGATAAATTTAATTTCCTTTGGATTACCGAATTCCCCTTCTTCGAGTATAACGAAGAAACGGGCAACTGGGACGCTATGCACCACCCCTTTACGTCTCCTTTGGACGAGTGTGTGCAGTATCTTGATACCAATCCCGAAAAGGTTTTCGCAAAGGCTTACGATTTAGTGCTTAACGGTGTTGAATTATCGAGCGGCTCTATCCGTATAACCGACCCCGTATTGCAAGCAAAAATGTTCAAAGCGTTAGGACTGTCTGACGAAGAAGCACAGGAGAAATTCGGCTTCTTAACCGGTGCCTTCAAATACGGCGCACCCCCGCACGGCGGTATGGGAATCGGTCTTGACCG
>JAZQHX010000280.1:0-2833 GCA_045540835.1 Acutalibacteraceae bacterium
GTGAACCACTTTTCCAAAAAGGCAGTTCTGATTTTAACAAAGGCATCCGAATAGGTTTCTCTGTCAGCGCCGAGTCTTGAATACTCAAGTGCTCGTGAATAGTCGCCCATTGTATAGTAAGCCTTAGCAAGTCCACGGTAAGCGAGCTGGTTATTAACATCAGCCTTTATAACCTTGTTCCAGTCTTCAACCGTCTTTTCAAAATCGTCATTAAGGGTATCATTTTGCGCCGTTCTTACAATATTGCCGTAATCGGTGATTGAATAAACGGTAACATTTTTGTTTACAGGATCGCTTACAAGCACATTGGTTCCGTTTATAGCAATTGCTCCTCCTAACGCAACCGTTCCTTTTTGCGGCTGATTTCCTGCAGTGCCTCCAAATACGCAAATCAGATTGCTTTCATTGTCATACCAGAACACTCTGTTAACCGAACCGCTCTCAAGCACATAGAAAAATCCGTCCCTATCGACATCAATCGCCTTAAGCATCTCCGGTTTTGCTACTCTGGTTGATTCGTCGGCAAAATTATAATCCTCTTTGCCGAGTACGTCCTTACCGCCGGGATTAAGTCTTTTTACCTGACCCGTAGCCGTTTCAGCACCCGAAGTTGAGGTTACTGTATAAATAAAATCGTTAGGTCCTACCGCAAAATCAGTAAACTGATAAGGAAGTGCTCTTACAGAAGCCGCACGTTTTTCATCGGTAGAAAAAATATTATTTATAAAGTTTTTAACTACATCTCCTACCGATACCGCAACGGTATTTGCACCGTAGAATCCTAAAAATTCCATAGTCGGCGAATAAACAAGCGCACCGTAGTACGAGCCGTCACTCGAAATGTAGAGATAATCTCTCGAATCGACCGCTATCTTTTGCGGACTGTAATTAAAATCACTCGGTATAAGCTTGGATTCGGGTAAAGTAAGGCAATCTGATACCTTACCTTTACTGTTCATAACCAGAATCCTTGCATTTTTTGTATCGGCAATATATATTTTTTCGTCCTTTACAAATATACCCGAGGCACCCAAAATCGAAAGGGTCTCACCCTCGAAAATAATTTTGTTTATTTCGGTAACTAATTTGTAATTTTCGTCTAAGATATATACTTTTGAAGCTTTGCTGTCAAGAATATAGGTATATCCTCCGAAAGTGCATATATCATCTACACTACCAAAAAGGTCTGTGCCGAGTAAAGCCGAATCTATAACCGTCTGCGGCTCATACATCGGCTTGCAATAAACCTTTGTTTTGGATTTACCGCCCAAACCGTCCCAATAGGTGTAGGTTTCAAAGGGTGTTTCCTGTGAATCTACTGCATTTGAAAAATATGAATCCGCAAATACGTTAATACTGAATACCGAAGCTGTAAGTATAATTACTATTAAAAATAAGGCGAGTAATTTAAAGCATTTATTATTTTTCTTTAACATATCTTCGCCTCCTTAACCCTTTATACCTGCGCTGCCCATTGTCTCTTTGATACTGCTTTGAGAAAAGAGATAAACAACAATGGGAGGTATCATCATAATTACGGTTGCCGCCATCGCCGCACCCGAACGTGCTATACCGCCTGCACTTATTGTGGACATAACCGTCGGCAAGGTCTTTAAGGATTCGTTAAAAATCGTACCCGTGGGAATGGTTGCCCAGATTGACTGAAACGCAAACAATACAAGCGTTAACACACAGGGTCTTACATTCGGGAAAATAATTCCCCAGAAAATCTTCAAATAATTAGCACCGTCAATTTTTGATGCCTCTATTAAAGCGTCGGGAATATAACCGTCCATATACTGCTTCATAAGGAATACACCCATAGAAGACGGAATAGCAGGTAAAATATAAACCCAATAGGTATCAATAATACCTATGCCGTTATAAATAAGATAACGTGGAATGCTTAATGTATAAGCATTAAACAAAAGCGACAATTGAATTATAAGAAATATGGTTTTCTTGAATTTAAGGTCAACCTTTGATAAAACAAATGCCGCCGCTGTTGCCGCTAAAACGTGCAGAACAGTACCTGCAATACTTATAAATAAGCTGTTTGTAACGTAGCGTGAAAGCGGAACATTAAGTCCTGAAATCAAATCAGGTAATGCTAAATAATTGTTTAAAGTAGGCCTTTTTACCGTAAAGAGTGTGGGCGGAAATACAAGTAGTTCATCAAGTGGCTTAAACGAGGTTGCCACACTGTAAATGAGCGGCAATACCGAAAAAGCACCAAACAGAAACAAAAATGCAAAAAACATAAAGTTTCCGAATCTTGAACGTGTATATTTGCGCACAGTACCCGAAGTGCGGCTTTGCGGCAGTTTTATTTTCATATTTGTTTTCATATTACTGCCCTACCTTTTTAAGCAACTTTACAATAATGGTTCTTGTACCGAACATCATTATGAAAAGCATAACCGACAGCGCCGAAGCATATCCCATTTCGTATTTTACCGAGCCCACGTCGGTAAGATATGAAACGATAGTATCTGCCGCATATCCTACTGTTGGATAACCCGCAAGAGTGGTTATAATATTGCTTATTGAGAATGCCGAGGCTATCTGCATAACAGCGCTGAAAAGCAACATATGCTGCATACCGGGCAAGGTTATATACCACAGCTCCTGCCAACGGTTTCTTATACCGTCAACCGCACCCGCTTCAAATAATTCAGGATTAATATTCTGCAAACCTGAAATATTTGCAAGGAATGATGTACCCATACTCATCCATAGCTGAATTATTACCACTATCGGAACTATAAGTGCTTCATCCGAAAACCACTGCTTTGGTGCTGTTATAAGACCCGCATCAAGCAAAAGACTGTTC